>CAMLCW010000035.1 GCA_946478645.1 uncultured Variovorax sp. | reverse complement strand
GCCGGACGAGACCGCGGCGCGCTTCGTGCACGCGACCATCGGGCGCCGCCGCCTGCGCCTCTACCGCACGGGCGACATGGTGCGCCAGGACCGCGCCGGCGCCCTGCGCTTCATCGGCCGCGCCGACACGCAGGTCAAGATGCACGGCGTGCGCATCGAGCTCGCCGAGATCGAAGGCGCGGTGATGCGCGAGCCGGGCGTGGCCAGCGCCGCGGTCTGCCTCGTCAAGGAACCGCGTCCGGCGCTGCTGTGCTTCGTGCAGGCCGCCGGCGACGGCGCGCCCGACCTGGCTGCGCTGTCGCGGCGGCTCGGCGAATGGCTGCCGGAGAGCGCCGTGCCTTCGCGCATCCAGCTGGTGCCCGCCATCCCGCTCACGCCGAGCGGCAAGAAGGACCGGCAGAAGCTGATCGCGGCGCACGGCAGCCGCAGCGTCACGCGCGCCTCGGAATACTGGCCGCCCCGCACCGAGACCGAGCAGCGCCTCGCAGCACTGTGGCAGGAGACGCTGGGGCTGGCGGAGCCGGTCGGCATGCTCGACCGCTTCCCCGACCTCGGCGGCGATTCGCTTGCTTCGCTGATCCTGATCCAGCACATCGAGGAACACTTCGGCGTTGCCGTCCCGCCGGGCTATTTCGGCCGCCTCGGCGCGCTGCCGCACATGGCCACGCAGCTCGAGGAGCTGCTGTGGCACCGCGACGGGGCCGCTGCAGCCGCCGACGGGCCGCAAGGCTTCACCGCCAGCCGCATCTACCGGCGCATGCGCGATCTCTGCGGCCATTGGCCCGGCGAGCGCCGCGCGCCCGAGCACCTGATCTCGACGCTGGGCGGGGCAGATGCGGTGCACGACCTGTTCCTGTGCTGCCAGATGGAGCAGGAATTCGCGGCGCTGGCCGAGCGCCTCGCGCCGGGCTTTCGCGTCCACGGCATGCGCTCGGGGCACCTCGTGATCGACAACGGGCCCGGCGGCATCCGCCAGCTGGCCGCGCGCTATGCCGAGGAGATCGCGGCGCTCGCGCCGCGCGGCCCCGTGCTGCTGGCCGGTGTGTGCCAGGGCGGCGCCATCGCCAGGCACATCGCGGAACAGCTGGCGGCCGAGGGCTACGCAGTGCCGCTGCTGGTGCTGATCGAGCCGGGCCGACCGCTGCCCTACGCGGGCCGCACGGCCATGATCTGCGCGGAAGACAGCTTCCTCAATCCGCTGCGGCCGGGCGGGCCGGGCCTGGCGCCGTACGAGGCCGCGATGCCGGGCGTGAGCCTCGACCTCATCCCGGGCATCCACGGCCTGGCCTGCGTGGAACCCGCGGTGCAGTTCCTGGCCCATCACCTGGTGCGCCGGGTCGAGGCGGCGCTCGAGCACGCGGCGCTCGGTGCATGAGCGCCGCGCAGGGCCGCTCCCAAGCAAGCTCGCTCCCGCTCGCGGGAAGGCGCACAGCGCCAAGGGTGCACCAGTGAGCGCCGCGCCAAGGGCGCACCCATGAACATCCGCCGTTCTCTCGCGCGGCTCGCGCGCATGGCCCGCGCGGGGCTGGGCATGGCGCTCGGCATGTGTGCCTACCCGGTCGCATGGTTCGGCTGGTTCCGCCCGCGCGACGAACTGGCCGACGCGGTGTCCGACCTGCTGCTGGTCGGCTTCCACGGTGCGAGCAGCGCCTCGCTTTCGGCGCGCCTGCTGGCCCGCCAGGCGCGCCGGGGCGAAGTGGGCGCGGTCTTCTTCGTCAACCAGAACATCGGCACGGCCGACCAGCTGGACGGCCTGCTGCGCCTGTTCCGCGCCGGTGGCGCCGCGCCGCTCCTGGCCATCGACCACGAAGGTGGCATCGTGCAGCGGCTCACCGAGGCGCAGGGCTTCACCCGCCTGCCTGCGGCGCGGGACGTTGCCCGCACGATGCCGCCCGCGGCAGCGCGCGATCTCTACGCCCAGGCGGGGCGCGAACTGGCCTCGCTCGGCTTCAACATCAATCTCGGTCCGGTGGTGGACTTCGACGACCCTGCCAATCCTGCGATCGGCGTCTTCGGGCGCGCCTACGCTGCCGATCCGGACCGCATCGTGGCCTATGCCGAGGCCTTCGTCGCGGGCTTCGCGAGCGCGGGGGTGGCCTGCGCGGCCAAGCACTTTCCCGGCCATGGGCGCGCGCCGAGCGACAGCCACGAAGGCGCCGCCGACATCTCGGCCAGCTGGTCCGAGGCTGAACTGGCGCCGTTCGCCGGCCTGATCGGTTCGGCCCATGCGCCGCCCATGGTGATGACGGGGCATCTGCGGCTGGATCCAGTCGACCCCGACGGCCTGCCCGCCACGCTCTCGGCACCGATGGTGACCGGGCTGCTGCGCGGGCGGCTGGGCTACCGGGGCGCCGTCGTCACGGACGATCTCGACATGAAGGCGGTCAGCCGCATCATGGGCCGCAAGCAGGCGGTGGTGCAGGCGATCGCAGCCGGCAGCGACCTGCTCATGATCAAGAACCTCTTCGGCTACGACCCCTTGCTGCCGCAGCGCGCGGTCGGCTGGGTCCGGTCGGCCATCGCACGGGGGCAACTGAGCGAGGCGCAGATCATTCAGGCCGCACAGCGGGTGCGCGCCATGCGGCGCCAGGCGGGTCCCGGCGCCCCTACTTGAACTCGTGGCTCACCACCGGCGCCGACTTGCCGTCCTGCACCGTCACGCGCTGGCGGAACACCTCGAGGTCGCCGTTGCGCACCTCGACGTTGTAGATGCCAGGGCGCAGCGACAGCGTCTTGAGCGGCGGGCTCACGCCGCGGTCGACGCCGTCGACGAAGACCTGGCCCCAGGGCCGGATGTTGAACTGCACGCGGCCGTTGCCGGGTGCCGCGACGGGCGGCGCCGGCGTGGCGGGCAGCGGCGCGCCGCCGGCGATCACGGTGGGCACCGGGTTTGTCGAGGGCACCGGCGCGGGCGGCTGCGCCTGCGCCTGGCGGTTCAGTTCGGCGATGGCATTGCGCGCATCGCGCGCATGCGGGCCGCGGCGATAGCGGCGCAGGTAGGCCTCGTAGCCTTCGCGCGTGTTCTCGGCCTGCGCGAGGTTCCAGTCCTCGATCTCGGTGAGGGCGAGCGCGGCCTCCGGTGACGGCGCGGGCGCCTGCGCCGGCTCGGCCGGTGCAGCCGGCGCCGCGGCGGGAAGGGGTGCGGCGACCGGCACGTTGTCGAGCGGCGTGAGCGGGCCGGCCGGCGCACTGGCCGGCGCAGAAGCGGCGGGCGCTGCTGCAGCTGCTGCTGCTGCGGGGTCGGCCGTGCCAGGCGGCATGGCCGCGGGCGGCGGCGCGGTGGCGGACATCGGCTCGGAAGGCGGCGGCACCGGGACCATGGCGGTGCGGTTGTCGTCTTGCCGGCCCCCGCTCAGGTGCAGGCCGATCCAGCTGCCGACGGCGATGAGCGCGATCACGAGCACGCCGACCACGCCCCACGGCGGGCGGGACGCCTTCTTGACGGGCTTGGGTGGCACGGGTGTGGCCGCGGCGGGCTTCGGCTTGGGCGCGGGTTCGCGCGCAGGCGCGACCTCGGGCACGGCCGGCGGCAGCGCAGCCTGCTGCGGCGGCGCCACCGGCGGCTCGGCCTGCACAGGCGGCAGCGATGGCGGCACGATCACCGTCGGCGCCGCGCGCCCGCTCACGTAGGTCTCGCCGAGCTTCACGAGCCCGAGCTCCGCCGCGAACGCGGCCACGGTCTGTGTGCGGTCCTTGCTGTGCACCGCGAGCGTGTGGTCGATGGCCGCGCAGAAGGCCGGGCTCAGGTCGCTGCGGCCCAGCGACGACAGCGGCACGTAGGCGTCCTGCACGCTGCGCACCACGGCCGAGGGCGGCGGGGCCCCGGTGACCGCGCGGTACAGCACCGCGCCGAGCGCGTAGAGATCGGTCCACGCGCCCTGCAGCAGCGTGTTGTCGTCGGCGTACTGCTCGATCGGCGAATAGCCCGACTTCACCATCACCGCCACTTCGTCGACGAGGTCGGCGATCGACTTGCGCGCGGCGCCGAAGTCGAGCAGCACCGGCAGGTCGTCGTCGTGCTGGATGAAGATGTTGTCGGGCGCGATGTCACGGTGGAAGCACTGGCTGCGGTGCAGCGTCTCGAGCGCGCCGAGCAGCGGGCCGAGCATGCCGAGCAGCCAGGCTTCGGAGATCTTCGCGGGCTCTTCCTCGGCCACGCGCCGGAGCGTGCGGCCGCGGTAGAGCTGGATCGCCATGTAGGCGGTGGAGTTGGCCTCCCAGAAGCGGTGCACCCGCACCAGCGCCGGATGGCTGAACTGCGCGAGCGTGCGGGCCTCGTTGATGAAGCTGCGCAGGCCGGCCTGGAAGGTGGCGGTGAGCCGGTCGGAGCGCACGTGCACGCTGTCGTCGCCCACGCGGCGCGCGAGCATCGACGGCATGTATTCCTTGATGGCGACCTCGCGTTGCAGCGAGTGGTCGTAGGCGCGGTAGACGATGCCGAAGCCGCCTTCGCCGATCACCTCGCGCAGTTCGAACTCGTCCAGCCGATGGCCCACGGCGAGCGGATGCGGCCGCTCCTGCGGCTCGCCCGTGCTGCTGGCAGTCGTCGTCATGCATCTCCTCCCGCACGTCGGATCTTGTGTTGTTCGCTCATGCCCATGGCACATGCCCCTGGGAAAAAAGTTTCGAGAACAGCGGCGTGTTGAGCCCGCCGCCGTGCGCCGCGGTGCGCAGCGGCGAGCCGTCGGCCTGGTTGGTCCACCAGTAGCTGGTGCTGCCGAAGGCGTCGAAGCACAGCGGAAGCTCGGGCCAGCCGAGGCGCTGCTGCGGGCTTGCGCCGCCGCCGGCCGCGGGCCCGAGGATCGACAGGATGTCGTCGGAGCCGCCGCTCGCGGTCTGGAAGCCGCCGTGCGCCGCGGCCAGCACCTGGTGGTCGAACTGGTCGGGCGCCACGCTATGGCGAATGGCCTGCAGCAACGCGCTGCCGCATTGCCAATACCAGGTGGCCGAGCCTTCGAGCATGGCGGGGCGGTAGCCCGAGGCCGACACCTGCACCGTCACGCAGACCGGGTAGTAGCGGCCCACGCGGTCGCAGCTCGGCGCGATGCAGCCGAACTGCACCGCGTCCACGCCGTGCGTGGCGGGAATGGCGAAGTTCCAGACCGGCGCGACCACGAAGTGCCGCGTCATCGCGTCGGGCCAGCGCTTGAAGCTGCCGAGGCCGTTCTGCATCCAGCGGTCCCACCAGGCCTGCAGTTCGCGCGGCATGCGGCGGTAGAGGAAGTCGCCCGCGGCCGGCAGCTTGCCGTACCAGCCGACCTGTTCGTCGGGCGGGATCCAGGCGTTCATGATTGCTCCTTCCCCCTCCGGGGGAAGGTTGGGATGGGGGCCAGCGGCGCGAAGAGGGCCGACGGCGGTGCCAACGCCGCTTGCCCCCACCCCTGCCCTCCCCCGGAGGGGGAGGGAGAAAGAGCGGTAAAGCTGTCGTTCATCTCAGGACTTCCCCGGGCACGAGAACCCGCTCATCTGGCTGAGCCGCAGCGGGTTGTAGACGCTGTTCGCATTCACCGCGAGCACCACCTTGCGGCCCTGCAGGTCGAAGGTGGCATTGAACGATTCGGGGGCGCTGCCGGCCGAGATCGAGGCGCGGTCGAACAGCCGGTGCAGTGCCCACGGCCCTTCGGTCACGATGCCGCCGGCCGGCGTGCCGTTGGCGGTGGTCACCTGCAGCCGCACCTGGTTGCTGTTGCGCGGGCCCGGCCACTTGACGGTGAACGGCGCCTGCGGGCCGTGGGCATAGCGCACGGTCTGGCCGTCGACGTCGAGCGTGAACTGGGTCAGCGCGGCGTCCATGTCCTCGGGGCGGATGTCGATGGTGAACGACGGCGTGCGCCCGCCCGCCATGCCAGAGAAGAACACGTCGCGGATCGCCTGCGCCTTCTGGAACGCATCGAGGTAGGCCGAGCGGCCCGAGGCGCTGCCGTCGATGCCGCGCTTGAAGGCCCAGGGATTGACCGAGGTGTCGACCTGCGAGGCGAGGTTCTTCTGGAAGAAGTCGTCCATCATGCCGCCCGGTGCGAACAGCTGCGCGAAGTCGCCAGCCGCCACGTCGCGCTTCGATCCGCGCGAGAACGGATAGCGCCCCGCCACGGCACGGTTGCAGAACTGCCCGATGGTCGCGGCCGCGCTCTGGCCGATGTTCTGCCGCGTGACGGCAGCGGCCTTGGACGACGCGGTGGCCGAGAGGTCGTTGAGCATGCCCTGGAACGGCACCGGCAGCCGGCCCGCCTCGGCCTGCACCTTGGTGACCGCGTCGCTCGACGGCGGGATGTTGCCGCTGCGCAGCGCGGTGTCGGTGGCGGTGAGGAAGGTGTAGAGCTCGTTGATCAGTGCGGCGGTGGCGTCGATGGGCGCCTGCCCGCCGTTCTTCGGCGCCGTCACCATGCGGCGCAGCGGCGCGAAGTGGTTGTCGACCAGCGTCTCGGGCCGGTCGGGGATGGTGTTGCGGCGCTGGCTTCCGTCGGGCTGGCCGATCAGCTGCTCGATGCGCTCGCGCGTGCTGGCCACGCGGTTCTGCGCCTGGTCGAGCAGGCTGCGCGTGGCCTCGTCGTGGTTGCGCAGCAGGTCGGTCTCGCGCGCCGCGCCGCGGATCAGCCGCGACATCGGCGACTCCGAGGTCGAGAGCACGCGCGTCATCTGGATACTCTGCAGCAGCGAGCGGCTGTCGGCCAGGCGGATGTCGGCCAGGTACTCGTCCCACACGCGGATGTAGTCGGTCAGGTAGAGCCGGCGCACCTCGCGCAGCAGCAGCTCGCGCGAAGTGATGTCGGTCATGCCGGGCGCGCGGATCTGCAGCACCCAGCGGTCTTCCTGCTCGAGCGCGAGCGTGGTCTCGGCCAGGCGCTTGTCGAAGATGTCCCAGTAGCCGCGGTAGGTGAAGAGCGTCGGGATGCCGTCGGTCAGCGGCTTGCCGCTCGCGCGCCGGATCACGAGCGCCGATTCGGCCCCCGCCGCCTCGGCGATGCTGAAGGCGTTGGGCGGGCTGGTCTGCAGCAGGATGCGCTTGAGCCGCGCGTAGGAGCGCTGCGCGAGCGGCACGCCCGCGAGGCGCTCGCGCGTCTCGGTGACGAGCCGCTCGTCCTTGGCGAAGGGCGAGGTCACCACGCGGCCCGCGAACAGCGCCTGCAGGTGCGTCTCGAGGTGGGTGCGCTGCTCGCGCGTGAGGCCGGCGCCGATCTTGCGGTCGACGTCGGTCAGCAGCCAGGCCTGCAGGTAGTCGGCGTCGTAGCGCTCCGCGTCGTAGAGCATCAGGTAGGCCTTGAGCGCCTCGTAGCTGTATTCGGCGTCGCTCTTCGACGCTTCGCGCAGCGCCTGCTCCACGCGGTGCGCGGCCTGCGGCAGCAGCACGCTCTCGAGCGCGCGCTGGTAGACGCCGTCGGTCGCGGCCTGCAGCTTGTCGCCCTGGTAGAGGCCGAAGCGGTGGCCGAGCGGCGGATCGCCGATGTCGAACTCGCTCGACTTCGGCAGGTCGCGCAGCCGGTCGAGCACCGGCAGCGCGCTCGCGATGTCGCTGTTCGAATCGACCACCGTCGGCAGCTCGCCGCGCGCCGCGGCCTTGTTGAAGGCCTTCGCGTTGGCGTCGACCTCGGCCACGTAGTCACGGTTGTTGCGCCAGCTGTTGGCCCAGGCGCCGAGCATCACCACCATGAGCACGCCGATCAGCGCGTAGCCGCCGATGTCGACGGCGCGCCTGCGCCGGTACCAGCGCAGGTTGGTGCCTGCCACGCCCGCGTCGCGGAAGATCACCTGCTGCAGCAGTTCCTTGAGGAAGTAGCTCTTGCCCGGCCCCGGCGGCGGCGCGGGCGGCGCGTTGACCGCGAGGTAGCGCTTGATCGCGCCCATCACGCGGTCGAAGGCGGTGCCCTCCTGCGTGCCGCTCGTGAAGTACACGCCGCGCAGCATCGGCGCGGTCTCGAACTTCGACGGGTTGAACACATCGGCCAGGAAGGTGCCGAGGATGTCCTCGAAGCTCGCGAACTGCTGCGGCAGCAGGTAGGCCTGCGCGCGCCTGAGCGGGTCGGGCTCGGCCGCGAGCAGCTCGGGCAGGCGCTCGTCGAGCCGCTGGTGCAGCAGCTTGTATTCCTGGTGGAAGCGCTCGCGCAGGTCGGCCTTGGCCGGGTCGGCCGGGTTGTCGTCGATGGGGAAGGTGAAGCCCCAGACCTGCGAACGCTCGGCGCGCCCGAGCGAGCCGAAGTATTCGTTGAAGCCCGCGAGCAGGTCGGTCTTGGTGACCATCACGTAGACCGGGAAGTTGATGCCCAGGTCGCTGCGCAGCTCGAGCAGCCGCTTGCGCAGCGCCATCGCATGGCGCGCGCGCTGCGCGTCGTCGGCCAGCGGCAGGTCGGCGATGCTGATCGTGAGGATCGCGCCGTTGATCGGCTGGCGCGGCCTGAACTTCTTCAGCAGCTCGAGAAAGCCCTTCCACTCGCCCTCGTCGGTTTCGCGGTGGCTCTCGTGCGTGGTGTAGCGCCCGGCGGTGTCGATCAGCACCGCCTCGTTGGTGAACCACCAGTCGCAGTTGCGCGTGCCGCCGATGCCGCGCACCGCGGCCTTGCCGAGCTGGTCGGCGAGCGGGAAGTCGAGGTCGGAGTTGACCAGCGCGGTGGTCTTGCCCGAGCCCGGCGCGCCGATGAAGATGTACCAGGGCAGCTGGTACAGGTACTGGCGGTCGAACACCGAGAAGCGGCCCGCGCCCTTGCCGTCGGCACCTGCGCCGAAGCGCATGTTCTTGAGGATCGCGGTGGCGTCGGTGAAGCCGCTCTGCAGCTCCTTGATCTCGGGCGCGTCCTCAGGCTTGGCGGCCTTCTCCTTCGCCGAGGGCGTGCGCAGCTGGTTGAGCAGCTGCGCGTTGAGGCGCCGCTCGCGCCACTTGCGCCAGGCCACGCGAGCGAGCCAGACCGCGAACATCAGCGCGATCACGACGATGCGCACGAACTCGCTTTCGAGCGGGCGATAGCGGCCCACCGCCACCACGGGCCCGATGATCCAGATCAGGAAGGCCAGCGCGAGCAGCCCGAGGAATACCCACAGGTCGCGGCTCACGATGAAACGGAAGATCGCGCGCAGCATCAGCGGTTACCTCCCTGCGGCGCCGGCGTGGCGGCCGATGCGGCTGCATTACCCGCAACGCCGGCCACCGGCGCCACCAGCAGCGTGATCTCGACGCGCCGGTTGCGCGCGCGGTTCGCGGGCGAGTCGTTGGGCACCAGCGGATCGGCATCGCCGCGGCCTTCGGCGCGCAGGCGCTCGGGCCGGTCGATGCGTTCGGCGACCATCTTCTTGACCGCGTCGGCACGCGCCTGCGAGAGCTGCCAGTTGGACGGGAAGCGCACGCTGCGGATCGGCTGGTCGTCGCTGAAGCCGCTGATCAGCACATTGCCCTGCACGGCATTGAGCGCGTCGGCCACGCGCGCGAGCACGGGCAGGTAGCGGTCGAGCACGCGGTCGGAGGCCGAGGCGAACAGGCCGTCGCCGCGCAGCACCACCACGCTGCGGTCGGCCTCGTCGCGCACCGTCAGCAGGCCATCGCGGATCTCGGGTTCGAGAAAGCGCTGCAGCCGCGGCTGCGCTGCCGGCAGCGCCACCGCGCGCTGCGTCTGCGGCAGGCGCACCGCATTGACGGCCGCGAAGGCGCCGTCGGAGCGCCCCGCGAGGCTGAAGGTGAGCAGCGCGAACACCAGCACCAGCAACACCGCCGCGAACGCGCCCACGGCCCACAGCGGCAGCCGGTTGCGCGTGCGGCGCACCGGCGTGCTGGCGTCCTGCCAGTGCGGCGACAGCGCAACGGGAATCTCGCCGCGCGTCTGGCGAATGATCTGCAAGAGGCGCTGCTTGAGCGTCTCGAGCTGCGTGCGGCCGTTGTCGATCACGCGGAAGCGGCCTTCGAAGCCCATCGCGAGGCAGAAATAGATCAGCTCGATCAGGTGCAGGTGCTGCTGCGGGTTCTGCACCAGGCGCGACAGCAGCTGGAAGAACTTCTCGCCGCCCCAGGTCTCGTTGTGGAACATCACGAGCAGGCTCTGCGACGACCAGATGCTGCCGCCCCACGGCGTGAGCGCGGCGGCCTCGTCGACCGCCGTGCACAGGCAGTAGCGCGCACCGATGATGACCTCGGGCGCGATGCCGCTCTGCTGCGCGCGCGTCTCGAAGCGGCGCACCTCGTCGACCAGGTGCTCGCGCAATTGCGCGGGTGCATCGTGGTGGCCGGTGGCGCGGATCTGCGGGATCAGGTCGAGCAGCGGATTGGCCGCCGCGACGAGCGGGTTGTTGCCCGCGAGCGCGGTGTCGCCCGCGTGCGGGCGGCGCGCGTCGTGCCAGGCGGTGAAGGCCTGCGGCTGCTCGCCGAGGCCGCGCGACGCGGTGGCGGGCATGCCCGGCGCATCGCCGAGCGGGTTGCCGCTGCTGCTGTTGCCGTGGTGGGCGCCGCCGCCCGGGTTCGGTGGCACGAAGCCGCCCGGCCCGACGGCCATGTCGTTGACACCGTTCATAAGGTCCTTCACGGACGGATGGCCCAGAACTCCATGGCCAGCCCGGGAAAGTCACCGGCCAGGTGCATCGCCACGCCGCCCGATTTCTCGAGCTGGCGCCACATGTCGCCGCTCTTGTCGAGCTCGAAATAGTGGTAGCCCGCGTGATAGGGAATCTGCCGCGGCGCCACCGGCAGCGGCCGCACCGTGACGCCCGGCAGCTGCAGCTGCACCAGGTCGCGGATGCGCTCGACCGAGCCGATCTTGACCTGCGTCGGAAAGCGCTGCTGCACCGCCTCGGCCGGCAGGTCGGCATGCACCGCGAGCACGAAGCCGGCATTGCGCACCAACACCGGGTCGGGCATGCGGCCCACGCGCACGCCGTGGCTGCGCTCCTCGAGCTCGATCGCGATGGCGCTCTGCTCGAGCACCGCCGAGAGCGAACGCCGCAGCTCCTCGATCAATGGGCGGATGCTCTCGTTGAGGTTGTCGTGGTCGTACACCGGCCACACCACCGGCCGCCGCGTCGGCGAGGTGTGGGTGGCCAGATGGCAGGCGAGCTTGAGCCAGTCGACGAACAGTTCCTCGGGGTGCACCTGCACCGCCTGCTGCGCATGCCAGGTCAGCGCGAGGTAGCGGTTGACCAGCTCGAGCAGCAGGAAGTCGGACACCTCGCTCACGCCGCCGCGGCCCGGCTGCGTGAGCCGCGAAGCCAGCGCCTCGGAGCGCTGCGTGAGCAGGCCGTGCAGCTCGGCGATCATGCTGCGCAGCATCGGGTGCGCAGAGGCATCGAGCACCGGCGGAATGTAGTTGGCGTCGACCACGAGCTTGTGGTCGGTGCGGCGCTCGATCACGCGCACCGCGCCGATGGCCTGCCATTCGGCCGTGAGCGACGAGGCGCGTGCCAGGCGCAGCCGCGGCCGCGCGAGCTGCAGCACCGCGGGGCCGAGCGCGACCGCATTGCCGTCGGCCACCTCGCGCTCGATCACGCCGAAGCGCGCGGCCGAGGCCTCGTTCTCCGCGAAGATGACCTCTTCGCTCCCGGTGCGGCGCAGCGGCAATGCCAGCACGATCAGTTCGTCGGTCAGGTCGGTGGGCACTTCGTAGGGCGGCGGTGCGTCCTCGGCACCGAATGCGAACGGCGTGCCGTCGGGCAGCACGCCCGCGCCACCGAGCAGCGAGACGCGGCCGAGCGCATACGCGTCGCGGTCGATCTCGAGCTGCAGCCATCCCCAGAAGGCGCCTTGCAGGCCCGCGGTGCGGCGCGTGACGTACTGCTCGACATAGCGCTCCAGCTGCTGGAAGTGCTGGGGCCGCAGGTACATGCCCTCGGACCACACGACGCGGTTTGCCAATGCCTGCGGGTGAGCGCCTTGTCTTGCGGTGCCCGGGTTGCGAACTGTCACCAAAGAACCTCCTGGGGAGTGCCCACACTGAGGCGGGATGGCCGGGTTAAGGGCATCCCGCTTGATACTGTTTTGGTCCTGGATGCTACACGGCGCTTCTTACATTTTTGAGCGCTTTTCGCGCGCCGTTAGTCGCACTTTCGATTTACTCCGAGAGGCCGATTAACGACTTGGTAGTAACTCGATGCCTGTCCTGCGCACGGCGATGCGCACCGACTGCTCGCTCGGCGAAAACTGCCAGACCTTGTAGAGATTGGTTTGCTTCGGCGCCTTGAGCGGCAGCACGATGCGCCAGCGTGCCGACTCCAGCCTGCGGTAGCCCGCGATGATGCCGATCGCGCGCGAGTCGAGCCCCGCCTCGCGCTTGAAGACACGCTCCTCGCCGCTGCGCATGATGGCCTGGTCGGCGTTCACGAGTTCGGTCGCGAGCGTCTCGCGGTCGCGGTCCTGCAGTGCAAAGTAGTCTGCCGCTTCGAAGTTACCGGAAGATTTCAGTTCGAAGACTTTCACGAGGATCGGTGCGGGCTGGCCGCGGCCATCGGGGTTCACCCCTTCGTCGATGCGCACGGTGACGGCGTAGGGCGTGGGCAGCGACTTCGCGGTCGATGCACAGCCAGCGAGGCCGCCGAGCAATGGCGTGGTGGCCAATGCGCCTTGAAGAAGGACTCGTCGTTGCATATGTGATCTTCCTCGTGGTTCGCGATCTATATTATCGAAGTTGTGCGTACGCACCGCATTGCATCGCGTGCCTGTCGCACGACACCGGCACACTGTCTCGCGCATCGCCTTTCGCAAGGTAGGAGAGAAGATTGAAGTCATGTCTGCCCGCCCTGGCATTCACCGTTTTGTTGTCCCTTGCCGCCGGTTGCACCACCACGCCGCCGCCCGAGCCGCAACAGCCCGAGCGGCTGAGCCAGCAGGTCGCGCGCACCACGCTCGAACGCGCACAGCAGGCCTATGACGAAGGCGACTACGCCAAGGCCATCACCACGCTCAAGAGCGGTGGCGTGTCGGTGTTCGACGCGGCGGAGCCCGGCACCCGGCTCGACGCGATGAAGCTCGAGGCCTTCAGCTACTGCGTGGCCAACCAGGTGCCCGAGTGCCGCGCGCAGTTCCGCAAGCTGCTCGACACCTTTCCCAACTTCGATCTCAACGTGGCCGAGCGCAAGCATCCGGTCTGGGGCCCCGCCTTCGAGGCCGCGAAGCGAATGAAGCGTTGACGCGCGATTGCAGCAGCACAAGCACAAGCACAAGCCGCTCGACATGAACATGGAGACGCCATGCGTTGGACCGTGATCGAACATGCCGGCAAGCCGGTGGCCTCCGGACCTTCGGCATTGCTTGCAATGCCGGGTGGCACCATCGGCCGCAGCCCCGACAACCACCTGGTGCTGCCCGACGCGCAGCGGCAGATCTCGCGCCTGCAGGCCACCGTGCGCTTCGACGACACGGGCACCGCCGTGCTGCGCAACATGAGCGCGGTGCTGCCGATCATCGTCAACGGCCGCACGCTGCAGCATGAGCAGGAGTCGCCCGTTGCCGACGGCGACCGCGTGACCATCGGCAGCTACGTGCTCGAGGCCGCGAGCGGTGCGCACGCGGCGGCGGCGCCTGCCGTCGATGCGCCGATGCCGATGCCGGCGACGGCCACGCCCGCGCGCGATATGCAAGTGCCGCCCACGCAGGCGCCCGCGCCCGTCGATCCGCTGCCGGCGGCCGCACCGGTCTCCGACGTTTTCTCCGACCTCTTCGGCGCCGGCGCCCTGCCGATCGGCGATGTGCCGCCGGCGGGCGCCGTGCCCATGCCCGCGCCCGCACCGGCACCCGCACCCGCACCCGCGGCGGTGCTGCCGCCATCACCGCCTCCACCCCCGCCGCCCCCGGCACCGCGCGCTGCACCGCTCGCATCGCAAGTCCCCACCGCCGCCGACTGGGACGCGATCCTCGCCAACGCGCCGCGCCGTGCACCGAGCGCCGAACCAGAGCCGATGCCCGACCCGATGGCGCATGAGCCGTTCGAGTTGCCCTCGCAGGCGCGCAGGAACCCGGTCGATCCGCTGGCCGAGCTGAGTCCGCAAGCGGCCGGCGGTATTTCCGACGTGGCGCTCAAGCGCGGCATGGACCCGCTGTCGTTCTTCGCGGCGGACAGCAGCGCGCCCTCGCCGCTGTCCGATCCGCGCCCGACCGCGCTCACGCACGAGGATCCGCTCAGCGACGTGCATCCCGCGATCGACTTGCTGGCGAGGCCGCCCGCGCCGCCGGCCCATGCGAGCCATTCGGACCATGCGCGCGAGGTGACGGCGCAGTTCAGACCGCCCGACCCCGTGGCGTTCGCGCCGGCCCCGGTGCAGCCCCCGGCGGCAGGGACGGCCGCCGAGGCGAAGGCCGAAGTCCCCGCGCCCGTTCCCGTTGCCGCTCCCCCGCCCACCCCGATCGCCGCACCCGCTGCGCCGGTCGAGCCGGTGATCGCGCCTGCACCGGCGCCTTCGGTCGAAGCGCCAGCCGCGGCTGCGGTCTCCGCGCCAGCGCCTTCTCCCGTGTCCAACGACGAGCTCTTCCGCGCCTTCCTCGAAGGCGCCGGCGTGCCCGACGTCGCAGGCCAGCAGCCGTTCGATGCCGAAGCCATGCGCCGGCTCGGCCGGCTGATGCGCGCGTTCACCGACGGCACCATCGACCTGCTGTCGTCGCGCGCGATGCTCAAGCGCGAAGTGCGTGCCGAGATCACGATGATCGTCGACGAGGAGAACAACCCGTTCAAGATCCTGCCCAACGGCCGCGCCGTGCTGATGCAGATGTTCGGCGCGCGCATGCCGGGGTTTCTCGCGCCAGAGGCCGCCGTGCATGACGCGCTCGGCGACCTGCAATCGCACCAGCTCGGCATGGTGGCCGGCATGCGCGCCGCGCTGCTCACGGTGCTCCAGCGCTTCGACCCCGGCGCCCTCGCGAGCAAGACGCCGCACGACGGCGGCCTCGGCGAGAAGCTGCTGCCCGGCGGGCGCGAGGCGCGCCTGTGGCGCCAGCTGCAGAAGCTGCATGCGGAGACCACGGCCGCGGTGGAAGACGACTTCCAGGCCGTCTTCGGCCGCGCCTTCCAGCAGGCCTACGACAAGGAGATGGAACGCCTGAAGGAGGCCCGCCGTGCTTGAAGCCACACGCACCGTGTCGTCGATCCCGATCTCGACCTCGCAGTTCTCCTGCGTGGGCGAGCGCAGCGGCAACCAGGACGCCATCGGCTACCACCTCGACGACCACAGCGCCTGCTTCGTCGTGAGCGACGGCGTCGGCGGCAACGCGGGCGGCGAGCTGGCCGCGCGCATCGCGGTCGACACCGCGCTCGACACCTTCGTCGACAACCCCTCGGTCGCGCAGGAAGACATCCAGCATGCGGTGAAGCGGGCCAACGACGCCATCCTCGCGAAGCAGCGCGAGCTCGCCGAGCAGAGCCGCATGAGCGCGACCATCGTCTCGCTGTTCGTCGACCGCGCGAGCGGCCACGCCTGCTGGGCGCACGTGGGCGACAGCCGGCTCTACTGGTTCCGCCGCGGCGCGCTGATGCAGCGCACCGAGGACCACAGCCTTTCGGAGCGCTCGGGCGAGGCCGCCATCGGCAGCGGCGCCAACGGCGGCGAGCGGCTCGTGAAGACCAACCTGCTGTACCGCGCGCTCGGCGCCAGGGCCACGGCCGAGACCACGGTCTCCACGCCGCAGCGCCTGGCCGACGGCGATGCCTTCCTGCTGTGCACCGACGGGCTCTGGCAGCTCATCTCGCAGCAGGTGATGGAGCGCTCGCTGCAGCTCGCCGCGAGCGCCGAGGAATGGCTCGCGCTGCTGCGCCGCGCGGCCGAGGCCCGGGCCGACGAGTCGCGCGACAACTATTCGGCGCTGGCCGTGTGGGTGGGGTTTCCGCAGCAGGTCACGCTGGCGGGAACGGCGCGGCCGCTCGCGCAAGCCTGACGCGGCGCTTCACGCGCAAAGATTGACGCACTTGAGCTGCGGCGGCGTCAGCAGAATGCCGTTGGCGTTGCCGCCGTTCTGCTGCGTGAGGCTCGTGAGGCGCACGGCTGGCGCGCCCTTGATCAGGAAGGTGCTGGAACCGGTGATCTTCTTCGACTGGCTCATGACGCGCGGCTTTCGCACGCCCAGGCCGATGCCCGCGTTGTCGCCGAAGGTCAGCGGTATCTTGGTCTTCTTGTTGTGGGCCGGCATGCATTGCCAGAGGATGTTCGTGACGTTCGGAATCGCCATCAAGCCCAGGCCCAGGTCCACATGGGGAATGGGCACGGCGGGTGTCTTGCAGACATCGGGAAAGGCGACATCGAGGCTCGGGCCCTGACATGCTGAGAACATTCGCTATCTCCTTCGCAACGCGTTCGCGTATTCAGCCCATGTGGATCTGCTTGGCATCGGCCTTGATCAGGCCCTTTGCCGTGACCACGGTGTTCTTCCCGTGCAGGCGCGCCATTTCGCTGGCCTGGTAGTCGATCTGGCCGGCCTGCACCTGGTCGACTCCCTCCGTCATGCGGAAAGCCGACTTGCTCAGGTGCACCAGCCGGTCCACGATGGCCTCGTAGACGCGGCCGATGATACGCATGTTGAGCACCGTCGCACGCGCCTCCACCCCTTGGTAGGTCATGTGGCCGACCTGGCAGTCGGCGCGCTGCGCGTCGAGTCGCAGTTGCGCGGTGTCCAGCTGCAGCTGCTCCCGGCCCGAAAGCTGGAGCCGGGTCGGGCTCTCCACGCTCACGGTGCCGGTGTCCGAGGCCAGCGTGAGATCGCCCGCCACGTTGATGTGCGATACGCCCGGGTTGGCCTGCTCGGCCACGGCCGTCAGATAGAGGCGCCGCTCGTCGGGGCCGCTGACGAGCACCATGTCGCCGATCGCGGGCCGCAGCAGGCAGCTGGCCGCACGCAGGCAGCGCAGGGTTCTTCCTTCATGCAGCACGCTGTGGATGCCGCCGGGCAGGATCGCCGTGACGATGCCCAGGGCATTCACGGCCCCGCCGGTGGGCGCAGGCCGCGGCCTCGCCACCGCGGCGCGGTCCGGCGCATCGGTTGCCGCGGCATCTCGCAGACGGGAAGGGATGGTCATCTGTAGGTTCCTCATCGGTCAGGGCTCAGGCGGCCGGCCCGTGCCGGGCGGGTTCGCCGCGATGTCGGGGTCGTCGGGCTGAAAACGCCTCGGCGTCGAACAGGGCGGGGTCGTTGAGCAGCAGCCCGCCCTTGTCCGAGAACTGCGTGCCCTCGAGCACCGCGCGGTGCACCTTGGTCCGCATCAGCGTCGCGCCCCGGAAGTCGGCGTCGCTGAGGTCGGCATAGGAGAAGTCGGCGTAGGTGAGCTGCGTTTTCGAGAAGTTCGCCGCGCTGCACAGGGCGCGGTGAAAGATGCATTGCGCCAGATTGGCGTCCGACAGGTCTGCGCGCGGCAGCCTGACGTCGGCCCAGACGCCCTGCAGGAAGTCGCCTCCATGGAGGGCGGCGCCGTCGAGGTCCGCCGCCACGAACACGCACTGGTGGGCATGCACGCGCCGGAGCGAAGCGCCCCGCAGCTTCGCGCCCTTGAAGTTGCATTGCGCCAGCGTCGCGCCGTCGAAGTCGCAGCCCGAGAGGTCGGCGTCGGTGAACTGGCATCCCGCGAATACCTGATCGCGGAATGCCTGGCCCGACAGATCCGACTCGATGAAGATGGTCTTGTCGAACCGGCAGCCGCCGAAGCGTGCCGTGCGCAGGTCGGCCTGGTAGAAGCCCGCGCCGTCCAGCAGGCAGCCCGACAGGTCGGTGCGTTCGAGCAAGCACTGGTGGAACACCAGCATGCCGGAGCTGAGCCCGCGCAGCGAGGCCTGGCTCAGGTCGCAGTCGGAAAAGGCAATGACTTCGCCATTGGCACCGTCGAGCTGCGCCGCCACGAGCGGAACGTCGTGAAAGTTGGCGTGGTGCATCGACGCACCCGCGAGCCTCACCCCGTTCGCGTTGCCGCCGTGGAAATTGCACTGGCTCAGGTCGGCACGCGCGAGCACGGCGTTGGTGAAGCGGCATGTGAGGAACACGCTGCCGTTCAATGGCACGCCGGACAGGTCGGCGCCCGAGAAGTCGGTGTCCATGAACATGCCGCCGGAAAGGTCGAGGCCGCGAAAGTCCATGCCCTGCAGCGACTGCCGGGTGACCTCCTGGCCGCGCTTGACCATGGCCTGCACCTCCCTGGGCGTCATCGGGCGCCCTCCTGGACCTTGCGGCGCGGCACCGTGACCACCTGCTCGGTGTAGGCCTCGTCGAAGCGGGTCGCCTCGTCGATGAGGCATTGCGACAGATCGGCCTGGAACAGGTTCGCGCCGCGAAAATCCGTCGCCACCAGAATGGCCTTGCGCAGATCGGCATCGATCAGGCTCACGTCCATCAGCGAAGCGGCGGTGAGGTCGGTGCGCACGAACTCGGCGCCGTCCGCACTCGCGCCGGCCAGATTGGCCCCTCGCATCGAAGCATCGGTGAAGTCGGTGTTGTCGACCTTGGCATCGCGGAAGTCCGCTTCGTCGAGCATGGTTTCGCGCAGGTTGCAGTCAACCAGCGTGGCGCCCTGGAAGTTGGCCTTGTGCAGACGGCTGCTGCCGACGAAGCAGGTCGCGATCAAGTGGGCGTCCGAGAAGTCCACACCGTCGGTGCAGTCGGTGTCGGTCCAGTCGCAGGTGTCCAGCACGGCGCCGGGGAAGCGCAGGCCGCCGACCTGGCACTCCACCCAGGTCACCTTGTGGAGGCGCGCGTCCGCAAAGCTCGAGGCATGCAGGCGGCTGCCTTCGGAAAAGCTCAGGTTCAGCAGTTGCGCACGATCGAAGCGGCAGTTCTCCAGCGTGACCTTCGACACCTCGCCGGTGTCGAGGAACGCATCGCTGAAGTCGCAGCCGCGCGCGGTGAATTCCTCGAGGTCGGTCGCATCGAAGCGGGCACCCGCGAAGCTGGCGTTGTCGCAGGTCGCGAGGGCCAGGTTCGCATCCGTCAGGTTCGCATCGCGCATGGACGTGCCGGAGAACCGGACGCGCACGAGCACGGCTTCGCGGAAATCACCGCCGTCGAGCACGCTGCCGCTCAGGTCGGCGCACTCGAGCAGCGCGCGCTGCCAACGCACGTTGCGCAAGTCCATGCCCGACAGATCGGCGCCCGTGAGGTCCATCTCCGAGAGGTCCCGCGCGCCGGCGAGCCGCTGCGCGATCTGCGCGCGCAGTGCCGCGGACGCTTCGGGCGACAGCTTGTCGGCGGCATCCTGGTGCTGCGCGGTCTCGCGGTAGCTTTCGAGCAGGCGCCGCGTGGCGTCGTCGTGCACCGCGCGCAGTTGCGCCATTTCCTCCGGCGTTGGCGCGTAGCCCGAGGCGCGCGCATCCCGCGCCATGGACTCGACCCGCGGCCAGAAGTCCACCTTGGGCGGGCCCTTCGGCCTGTCGGAATCGACCTTGGCGGGGAATTGCGAGGTGTCGAAGCCGGCCTTGCGCGAGTTCTCGGCGTTGGCGCGCGCGGCGTCGTCCATCTCCTTGCGCGCGGCCTCCATCTTCTGCTTCTCCTCCTCGATGACGGCCTTGCGCCGGCGCATGTAGGCCGGCAATTCCTTCATCGTCGGGATCGTCTCCATGTCGGGCGGGGCCGGGGGTTCCGCGGGCGCCTCGTCCGCCGCGCCCAGGCCCGACGCCTTGAACGCGACGCGCATCTTGCCGCGCTCGTGCTCGGCGCGCGCTTTCATGTTCTGCCTCAGCGGCGATCCCTCGAAGGACTCGTCGATCTCGGGCCACGGCCCAATGATGGGCTCGGGCAGCAGCAGGTCGTCGCGCATGCCGTAGAGCGCCCGGTCTTCCGACTCGCAGCGCAGAGCGAGCACCTCGCGCCATGCGTCGAGGCCCTGCGGCGGCAGGGCGCCGTCTTCCATGGCGATCATGGCGTGGGTGATGTCTGCGGCGTCGTCTTCCTGAACCGGCAGGAAGCCGTGGTAGATGAGTCCCATGCGCTCCAGGCGAGGAAAGAACCAGGCCGTGGTCAGGCGCATCGGCATGTCGTCCAGCGTGCCTTCGTCGAGCGACAGGCTGTTGATGGGGCCGCGCACCACGACGCAGCGCGCGCGCCAGTCGGGCACGCGTCCGCGCAGGACTTCCTTGTCCGGATGCATGTTCCATATTTCGAAGTCCGTGCCGGGCAGTTCGCCGTCCTCGGGGGCCAGCCACTGGTCGGGCGGCGCGGCGTTGAAGTAGCGCCAGTCCATGTCCTCGGCGAAACCGGGAAAGAGATGTTGTTGCCAGTGCTCGTCGTACTGGCGGCCCAGCCGGTCCGCGCGCGACGGGCGGCCGATATCGACAGGCCCCAAGCCCGCAGGCCCCGGCACCTGGTCGGCCCGCTGCAGCCGCGCGGCGGGATCCTCGACGTTCGGCAGCCGGCGGACCTTCAGGCCGTTGACGAGTTCATCTTCGCGCCCGATGCCGATCGGGTTCTCGGGAAAGTCCGGGCCGCCGAACGCATGGCGCCAGTCGATCCGCAGCGACTCGAAGGGCTGCGGCGCGGTGGCGCGGCCATCGACCCAGAAACGGTCGCCGAAGACGAGCAGGTCCTTCTGCCGGCGCCCCATGCGCACGCGCACGGCGCATTGGGTCTTGTCTTGCTGATGGCGCGTGTAGGCCTCGCCGCTGACGATGAATTCGGGCTGTGCCTTGGGCATCGCCAGATCGAACGGCGCCTCGATGCCGAACTCCGCGCCGAAGGTCTGCCAGCACTCCGGCTCGGGCACGAGCCTGGCGTCTTTTCCCAGGCTGTCGGTCATGGCGATGACGGTCACCGCCAGCCAGTGGCGCTCGTCCCTCGTGAACGGCCGGGTCAGCATGCCCAGCCGCAGCGGTTTGATGATTTTCATGCGTCGAAGGTGGAGGGAATGTCCAGCTGCGTGCGATCGCGGTCGATCGCCACCCGCAGCGTCGGTTCCTTGGCGTAGACGATCGGCACCTGCCTGCCGGTGCTGAAATTGGCCAGCAGCTCCTGGTCGATGAAGGTGCGCAGGACAGCACGATGTTCCGCGCCTTCGGCGTCGCGGAACACGATCAGCAGTTCCGCCGCGGCCATGTTCGGCGAGCCGTTGCGCCAGGTGACGAGGCGGAATGCGGGGCGTGCGAGCCCGAGGATGTCGGCCACGGCCCGCTGGCCGGTGTGGCGCAACGCCTCCCAGCAGGCCTCCTCCTTGATGTGCTCTTCCTTCGTCTTGCTGCCGATCTTGAAATACCGCGGCCCGGTGAACCCCGTCACGATGGCCACCACCACGCCCGCGACAGCGACCGCACCTTCGAGCCAACTCATGAGGCATCACCCTTGCAAGAACAGGTCGGCATCATTTCTCCACTTCGACGCCGCTCTTGGTCGACTGGCTCACCGAACGGGAGATCGCGGCCTTCCGGAGCCTGAATTCGTAGCCGCCGATCAGTTGCTTGTCGAGTGCCTGGACCCAGTTCGCAGCCGACAGGTTGACGAACGACGTGGCCTGCAGCAGCTTGTTGAACACCGTGGCCTGGATCTTGTTGCCGTACCTGTCGGCGCTCGCGATGATGCAAAGCGCCTGATGGCC
The DNA here is from genome assembly GCA_946478645.1 of uncultured Variovorax sp. The sequence goes on along the minus strand of CAMLCW010000035.1, from coordinate 1,442 downwards.
GATGCCTTCCTTGACCGCATGGGCCAGCCAGTTGGTGTCCATGGCATTGACGGTCTTGGATGGCGTGTTGATCACGTCGACGCCGGCGACGTCGACCGTCAAGGTTCCCGGCACGTTGATGCGGTAATTGCTGCTGAGCTCCACGATGTTCGGCGCGAAGATCAGCTTGGGTCCGGTCACCGTCCGCAGATGCGGGCCCTGCACGATCGTGAAGTCCACCGCATTGACGATCTCCACGCGGCCGCCGCCGGTGACGCGGATGTCGGCACCGCTGACGAGCCGCAGCACCGATCCGTTGATGGTGACCACCACGGCGCCGTTGTCCGTTTCCGTGATGCCGCCCAACACCGTGCGCACCTCGCCGCCCGTGATGGATTCGGTCGCACCGCCGCTGATCGTTCGCGTCTCGCCGCCCGCGGCCGTCTCGGTCGCGCCGCCCGTCACGGTGCGCTCCTCGCCGCCGTCGATGGTCTCGACGGCGCCGCCCGTGATGTGCCGTTCTTCGCCGGCCTCGTAGGTCGCCGATTCGTGGCCCTTGATCAGCGTGGTGCGCGTCTTGTCGGTCGTGTGCGTCTCGTCGCCTTCCACCTCCACGTCGAGGTTGCGCTCGGCATGCAGCAGGATCTGCTCCGCGCCCGTCTTGTCCTCGAACGCGAGGACGTTCGCATTGGCAGGCGAACCGCCCCGGGTGGAGCGCGACACGATGCCGCTCTTCGTGGCCTCCCCGGGCATCGCGAACGGCGGCATCTGGTCGGCGTTGTAGACGCGCCCGACCACGATCGGACGATCGATGCGCCCGGCGATGAAGTCGACCACCACTTCCTGTCCGACGCGCGGCACATGGACCGTGCCGTAGCCCTCGCCAGCCCAGGCCTGCGACACGCGCACCCAGGCCGAGCTGCCGTCGTCCTGGCGGCCTTCGCGGTCCCAGTGGAACTGCAGCTTCACGCGGCCGTACTGGTCGGTCCAGATCTCCTCGCCCTGAGGCCCGACGACGGTCGCGGTCTGCGGCCCCGCGGCCAACGGCATCGGCGTCTGGCGCGGCGCGCGGAATGCCTGGTCGGCCGGCTGCAGCACGAAGCCGAAGTCGAGCATGGCCGGAGCGCTGCCGGAGGCGTAGCCTCCCTCGCGCAGCGCGTACGAAACCGAGACGATCAGATGGTCGCGGTTGTCCTGGGCGCGCGGGGAATTGCGCATCCTGAAGGTATGCCCGGGCGCCATGCCGCGCACCGTCGCGCGGCCCGCGCTGCGCGCTGCAAGCGACTGCGCTTCCTCCATCCGGACCCGCGCGTAGTGCTCGCCCTGGCCCGCGTCCATGTAGTCGCCGATCCACTCGTAGATGCCGAAGTCGGCATGATCGTGCCCCCTGGGCTGGCTGCGCACGTTCACGAGGTCGCCCTTGGGCGTGGTGAAGTTGAAGTCGTCCACCGTGTAGCTGCCGG
>CAMLCW010000034.1 GCA_946478645.1 uncultured Variovorax sp. | reverse complement strand
ACAGCTTCAAGTTCATGCAGCAGGCGATCGACTACGAGATCCGCTGGCAGATCGACGAGATCGAGGACGGCCGCAAGATCGAGCAGGCCACGGTGCTGTTCGATCCCGACACGGGCGAGACGCGCGCCATGCGCGCCAAGGAAGATTCGGCCGACTACCGCTACTTCCCCGACCCCGACCTGCCGCCGCTGGTGATCGCCGCCGACTGGATCGAACGCGTGAAGGCGACGATGCCCGAGCTGCCGCGCGCGATGGCCGAGCGCTACGTGCGCGAGCACGGCCTCTCGGCCTACGACGCGGCGCAGCTCACGCAGAGCGCGGCACTCGCCGGCTACTTCGACGAAGCCGTGGCCGCGGGCGCCACGCCGAAGCTCGCGAGCAACTGGATCACGGGCGAGATGGCGCGGCGGCTCAACACGGCCGAGATAGGCATCGAGGCCGCGCCGGTCAAGGCGCCGCAGCTCGGCGCGCTGGTGCGGCGCATCGCCGACGGCACGCTGCCCAACAATGCGGCACGGCAGGTGTTCGAGGCACTCTGGAGCGGCGACGGCAGCGACGTCGACGCGATCATCGAGGCCAAGGACCTGAAGCCGATGAACGACGCCGGCGCGCTCGACAAGATCCTCGACGAGGTGATCGCAAAGAACGCGAAGAACGTCGATGAATACCGCGGCGGCAAGGAGAAGGCGCTCAACGCGCTGGTCGGGCAGGTGATGAAGGCGAGCGGCGGCAAGGCCAATCCGGCGCAGGTCACCGAGCTGCTGAAAACCAAGCTGGGCTGAAGCCCGCCGCGCTCAGCGGTTGACGCCGCCGTTCTGGGGTGACCAGAGCTGCTTGAGGCGCGTGCGCTCTTCGTCGAAGCGCGCGTTCACGCGCTTCTTCTCGTCCTCCTGCTCGCCGATGAAGCGGTTCTGCACTGCCACGCTCTGCAGGTTGTCCTCGAGCTTGCGGCGCACCGCGCCCGGCGCCTTGCTCACGTCGGCCTTGTAGAACTCGAGCTCCTCGTCGATCTTCCGGCGATCTTCCGCGAGTTCGACGAGGCGCTTCTTCGCGGCCTGGATCACGGCATCGATCTGCACCAGCGCCTCGGCGCGCTCGCGGTCGTGCACGGCGGCATTCGGGTAGCGCACCAGCAGCGCGCGCTCGCGGCGGCGCTCGTCGACGATCCGCGCTGCCTGCAGCGCGGCCTCGCGCGCACGGTCCTCGCGCTCGGCGAGTTCGCGCGCGGTGTAGGTCGGCTCGATGACGCGGCGCGTGGTGCCGCTCGGGCCCAGTTCGCGCTGTTCGCGGTCGATGCACGCGGGGATCGGCCGGTCGGCCGTGTGCGTGCGGCCGCGCGCATCGGTGCACGAGTAGATCCCGCCCGACACAGGTGCCGGCGGTGCCTGTGCCAGCACCGCCGCGGGCACCAGCACCAGCAGTGCCGCGATGGCCGCCGGAGCGCGGCGATGGTGGCGAACGGCACGCACGGCGCGGGCCTCAGTGGGCGCCGTAGCGCGCGCGGTAGGCCAGCACCCGGTCGCGGTGCGCGCCCAGGTCGGTGGCGGCGGCATGGCCGGAAAGATAGCTCAGCAGGTCGTCGAGCGTGGCGATGGCGACGACCTTCAGCCCGAGCTGGTTGCGCACGTACTGCACGGCGCTGTGGTCCACGTCGACGCCGTTCTCGGTGGCCTTCTCCTGGCGGTCGAGCGCGATCGCCACGGCGTGCGGCGTGGCGCCGGCCGCCTCGATGGCGGCAATGGATTCGCGCACCGCGGTGCCGGCCGACATCACGTCGTCGACGATCAGCACGCGCCCCTTGAGCGGTGCACCGACCAGCGCCCCGCCTTCGCCGTGCGCCTTGGCTTCCTTGCGGTTGTAGGCGAAGGGATGGTTGCGGCCGCGCCGCGCCAGTTCGGCCGCGACGGTGGCTCCGAGCGGGATGCCCTTGTAGGCCGGGCCGAAGATCATGTCGAACTCGACGCCGCTCTCGATCAGCCGGTCTGCATAGAATCCTGCGAGCCGCGCGATCTTGGCGCCGTCGTCGAACAGCCCCGAGTTGAAGAAGTAGGGGCTCATGCGGCCGGCCTTGGTCTTGAACTCGCCGAAGCGCAGCACGCCCGCGTCGAGCGCGAACTGGACGAAGTCCTGCGCCACCGCGCTGCCTTGCACACCATCTACAGCCATCGGAAATTCCTTGTGTTCAAACTGACCAGCCTCAATCTCAATGGCCTGCGTTCGGCCGCCACGAAAGGGGTGGCGGACTGGGTGGCCGAACTTGCGCCGGATTGTATTTGCATGCAGGAGATCCGGGTCCAGGCAAGCGACATCGAAGGCCGCTTCGAAGAGATGGCGGGCCTCAAGGGCCATTTCCACTTCGCCGAGAAGAAGGGCTACGCCGGCACCGCCATCTACACCCGGCACGCGCCGAGCGACGTGGTCGTGGGCTGGGGCGACCGCGAGTTCGACGCCGAAGGCCGCTACCTCGAGCTGCGCTTCGACACCCCCGCGCGCAAGCTCTCGATCATCAGCTGCTACTTCCCGAGCGGCAGCTCGGGCGAGGAGCGGCAGGCTGCCAAGTTCCGCTTCCTGAAGGGCTTCTTCCCGCACCTGGTGGCGCTGAAGCAGTCGCGCGAATTCATCCTGTGCGGCGACATCAACATCGCGCACAAGGAGATCGACCTCAAGAACTGGCGCGGCAACCAGAAGAACAGCGGCTTCCTGCCCGAGGAGCGCGCCTGGATGACGCGGCTGCTCGATGCCGGCACCGACGGCGCGGGCATCGTGGACGTCTACCGCATGCTCAAGCCCGACACCACGGCCGAGGCCTACACCTGGTGGAGCAACCGCGGCCAGGCCTATGCGAACAACGTGGGATGGCGGCTCGACTACCACCTGGCCACGCCCCAGACCGCCGCGCTGGCGCGCACCGAGCAGATCTACAAGACCGTCAAGTTCAGCGACCACGCGCCGATCACGGTGGAGTACGACTTCGAAATCTGAGGCGCCCGCAGGGCTTCAGCCCAGCAGGCTCACATGGGCGGCGACCACACGCCAGCCCTCTGGCGTGCGCATCCAGGTCTGGCTCTGCCGGCCGGTGCGCGTGCTGCCCTCGCGCCGGAACTCACAGTGGGCGGTGGCGAAGTCGCGGCCGTAGGTGGTGATGGCGGTGCGGGTCAGCTCGCGGGCCAGTCCCTGCGACGGGCGCCCTGCGCGAAAAGCCTGGATTTCCTCGTAGCCGTAGAGGTTCTCGGTGGCGCCGTAGCGCGTTGTCGTCGAGCTGTTCCAGAACAGTTCGTCGAGCACCTCGACCTTGTTGTTCACCAGCGCGTCCTCGTAGCGCGAGAAGGCGGCCGTCACTTCGGCGAGCACGTCGGGCAGGTTGATGTCGGTTGGTTGCATGGGGCGATCTTCGCCGATGCGGTGCGGCCTGCACCGACTGCTCAACTGCGCCGGGCTTCCTTGTAGAGCCCTTCGACCTTCGGCAGGTTGGCTTCGAGCTTCTGGATCCGATCGGGCCCGCTCGGATGGGTCGACAGGAAGCTCAGCCCGCCCTGGCTCTTCGACGCGGTGGCCATCTTCTTCCAGAGCGAGACCGAGGCCCTGGGGTCGTAGCCCGCACGCGCCGCGAGTTCAAGGCCGACGAGATCGGCCTCGGTCTCGTCGCTGCGGCTGAACTTGAGCGTGAGCAGCTGGGTGCCCGCGCGCGCGGCGAGGTCGCCCACCTGGCCGAGTCCGAGCAGCTGCGCGCCGATCGACAGGGCGGCACCGGTGCCGGCGCTCTTGGCGAGCCGCGCGCGCGCATGCTCGCGCAATGCATGCGCCATTTCGTGACCCATCACCATCGCAACCTCGTCGTCGCCGAGTTTGAGCTGCTCGAGGATGCCGGTGAAGAAGGCGATCTTGCCGCCCGGCATGCAGAAGGCGTTGACCTGCTTGCTGCCGATGAGGTTGACCTCCCACTTCCATTCACGCGCGCGCGAATTCCAGGGCGTGGCGAACGGGATCAGCCGCCTGGCGATCGTGCGCAGCCGCTGCAGCTGGGCGTTGCCGTCGCCCGCGAGCGCGCCCTTGGCGCGCGCCTGCGCGAGCAGCTCGCCGTATTGCTGAACGCCCGCGGCCTCGATGCGGTCGGCCGGCACGAGATTGCGCGCCACCGAGGCATTGCCCACATTGACCTGCGCGAAGGCGGGCCCGGCAAGCGCAGCACCGGCCGCCGCGAGCAGGAAGGCGCGCCGAGGCTGCCAGGCCGCGGCCGCGGCGGGAAGAACGAGGGTGGCGTCGCATCGATTGCACATGCGCGGATGATAGGAACAATCGCCTCCTCATGGACAATCCCAGGCTCATGTCCGTCCAGCCCGCCGAAACACCCCCTTCCTCCGCCCCCGTGCCCTGGCGCGACGCGCTGAAGGTGTATCTCGAACCCGCCACGCTGCGCATGCTGGCGCTCGGCTTCTCGGCCGGGCTGCCGCTGCTGCTGGTGCTGGGCACGCTGAGCTTCCGCCTGCGCGAGGCGGGCATCGACCGCACCACCATCGGCTACCTGAGCTGGGTCGGCCTGGCCTACGGCTTCAAGTGGGTGTGGGCACCGCTGGTCGATCGGCTGCCGCTGCCGCCGCTGACCACGCTGCTCGGGCGCCGCCGCGGCTGGCTGCTGCTGGCGCAGGGCCTGGTGATCGCGGGGCTGGTCGGCATGGCGTTCAACGATCCGCGCCAGGGACTCGCGCCGCTGGTCTGGTGCGCGCTGCTGGTGGCCTTCGGCTCGGCCACGCAGGACATCGCGCTCGACGCCTTCCGCATCGAATCGGCCGAGACGCGCAAGCAGGCCGCGCTCGCGGCGGCCTACCAGACCGGCTACCGGCTGGCCATGATCTGGGCCGGCGCGGGCGCCGCGAGGGTCGCGGCCTGGGCCGAGATGGCGGCGGCCGAGGCCGCCACCCCGGGCTACCAGAACGGCAGCTGGCAGCTGGCCTACCTCGTCATGGCCGCGTCCATGCTCGTGGGGGTGGCCACGGTGCTGCTCTCGCCCGAGCCCGCGCGCCGCGCCCTGGCGCCGGCGCGCAACGCGGCCGAGTGGCTGCGCGGCGTGCTGATCGAGCCCTTTGCCGACTTCATCCGCCGCTACAAGTGGCAGGCCGCGCTGATCCTCGCGCTCATCGCGGTCTACCGCATCAGCGACGTGGTGATGGGCATCATGGCCAATCCGTTCTACGTGGACATGGGCTTCACCAAGGACGAGGTCGCCACGGTCAGCAAGATCTACGGCGTGGTCATGACGCTGGTGGGCGCCTTCGTCGGCGGCGTGCTCTCGATGCGCCTCGGCGTGATGCGGGTACTGATGCTCGGCGCCGTGCTCAGCGCCGCGAGCAACCTGCTCTTCGCCTGGCTGGCCACGCGCGGGCACGACCTGACGGCACTGATCGCGGTGGTTTCGGCTGACAACCTGGCCGGCGGCATCGCCTCCGCGGCCTTCATCGCCTACCTGTCGAGCCTCACGAACATCAGCTACTCGGCCACGCAGTACGCGCTCTTCAGCTCGTTGATGCTGCTGCTGCCGAAGTTCATCGCGGGCTATTCGGGCCTGTTCGTCGACACCTGGGGCTATGCCCGCTTCTTCACTGGTACCGCGCTGCTCGGCGTGCCGGTGCTGCTGCTGGTGGCGCTGGCCGCCCGCGCCGCTCGGGCAAACAGATGACGCCGCACAACCGCCGCAACTGGTAGGCTGTCGTTTTCCGGCCACCGCCGCTTCGCCTGCCAGCGTTCCTACACCTTCGCCGAAACCCTCAAGCACCGTGCCGTCCCGCATTCCACCCCTTCAGATCAGCGCCTTCACGGCGACCTCGGCCGTCGGCGTCGGCAAGGAGCCGCTCGCCGAGGCGCTCGCCGCATCGCGCAGCGGCCTGCGCGCCAACGATTTCGGTCCCACGCCGCTGCCGACCTGGATCGGCCGGGTCGAAGGCCTCGAAGACGTCCGCCTGCCCGAGGCGCTGGCCCACTGGGACTGCCGCAACAACCGGCTCGGCTGGCTCGGCCTGCAGGCCGACGGCTTTCCCGAGGCCGTGGCGGCCGCACGGGCGAAGTACGGCGCCTCGCGCATCGCGCTGGTGCTCGGCACCTCGACCTCGAGCATCGGCGAGACCGAGCTGGCCTACACCCAGCTCGATGCCGATGGTCGCTTTCCCGAAGACCAGCGCCGCCCTGCCGTGCATTCGCCGCATTCGCTCGCGATGTTCGTGCAGCAGGCGCTCGGGCTGACCGGGCCGAGCGAGACGATCTCCACCGCCTGCTCGTCGAGCGCCAAGGTGTTCGCTTCGGCCGAGCGCTTGATCCGCCTCGGGCTGGCCGATGCGGCCGTGGTCGGCGGGGCCGACACGCTCTGCGGCAGCGTGCTGTTCGGCTTCAACTCGCTCGAACTGGTGTCGAGCGAGCCCTGCCGCCCGTTCGATGCGCGCCGCAAGGGCATCAGCCTTGGCGAGGCGGCCGGCTTCGCGCTGGTCGAAAAGGTGCAGGACGATCCGGCATTGCCGCTGCGGCTGCTGGGCTACGGCGAGGCCAGCGACGCGCACCACATGTCGACGCCGCATCCCGAGGGCCTCGGCGCGGAGCGCGCCCTCGACGACGCGCTCGCGCGCGCGGGCCTCGCGCCCGAGGCGATCGACTACATCAACATGCACGGCACCGCGAGCCAGAAGAACGACGAGGTCGAGGGTGCGCTGATCGCACGGCGCTTTCCCGCGCGCACCCATGCGAGCTCGACCAAGGGCTTCATGGGCCATACGCTGGGCGCGGCCGGCATCGTCGAATCGGTCATCAGCCTGCTCGCGATCGACCGCGGCCTGATGCCGGGCACGGTGAACACCACCGAGCTCGACGCGGGCTTCGGGCCGCAGATCCGGCTCGCGCCCGCGCGCGGCGAGGTGAGGCATGCGCTCACCAATTCCTTCGGCTTCGGCGGCAACAACTGCTCGCTCGTCTTCGGCAAGGCGGTGGGGCAATGACGACGACCACGCCACCCACGCTCTATATCGAAGGCCCGGCCTTCTGGACGCCCACGCTGCCCGGCTGGGACGCGGCGCGCGCAGCCTTCCGCGGCGAAGGCGCGCTCACCGACCCGCCCGCCAAGCGCCCGTCGCCGCAGGTGCTCGCACCGGCCGAGCGCCGCCGCGCGCCCGACACCGTGGCGCTGGCGCTCGAAGTGGCCGCCGCGGCCATAGCGGGTGCGGGCCGCAATGCGGCCGACGTGCCCTGCGTGTTCGTGTCGGCCCACGGCGATCTCTCGATCAACGACTACATGTGCAGCACGCTCGCGAGCGATCCCACGGTGCTGTCGCCCACGCGCTTCCACAACTCGGTGCACAACGCGGCCGTGGGCTACTGGACCATCGGCACCGGCTGCATGGCCGCGAGCAATTCGCTCTCGGCGTACGACCACAGCTTTCCCGCGGGCCTGCTCGAAGCGGCCGTGCAGTGCGCGGCCGACCAGTCGCCGGTGCTGCTGGTGGGCTACGACACGCCCACCGTCGGCCCGCTGACCTCGGTCACCGACAGCCGCGGCCTGCTGGCCGTGGCGCTGGTGATCGCGCCCGAGCGCACGTCGCGCAGCGTGGCGTCGTTCGACTGGTCGATCGAAAGCAGCGACGGGCAGTTTCCCGCGCCGCACTCCGAGGCCGCCAGGACGCTCGCGCAGATCAACCCGATGGCGCATGCGCTCGGGCTGTTCGAGGCGCTGGCGGCGGATGCCGGCTCCTCTGCATCGACCCTCGCGCTGCCGCTCTCGGCGGCGCTGTCACTGCGGCTGTCACTGCGGCTGTCGCTGCAGCCACTCATCAACGACTAGGACCAGGCCATGAACGCTGCGTCAGGGGTGCCACCGGTGAACACTGTGCATTCTTTCGACGCCGTGATCATGGGCGGCGGCCTCGCGGGCCTGACGCTCGCGCTGCAGCTCAAGCAGCGCTTTCCCGAGCTCGGCGTGCTGGTGCTCGAACGGCGCCGGCACCCGGTGCCCGAGGCCGCGCACAAGGTCGGCGAGTCGTCGGTCGAGATCGGTGCGCACTACTTCGACACGGTGCTCGGCCTCAAACCCCACATGGACGGCGCGCAGCTGCGCAAGTTCGGCTTCCGCTTCTTCTTCAGCGAGGGGCGCCGCGACTTCGACCAGGTCACCGAGATCGGCGCAAGCCGCTACCTGGCCGTGCCGAGCTACCAGATCGACCGCGGCATCTTCGAGAACTACCTCGCCGAAGAGGCCGTGCGGCGCGGCGTGCGCTTCGAGCATGGCGCGCTGGTGCGGCGAATCGAACTCGCCGATGCGGCCAACGAGGCCGATGCGCCGCACCGCATCGAATGGTCGCAAGGCGACCAGACACACGCGGCCGAGGCGCGCTGGCTCATCGACGCCTGCGGCCGCGCCGGCATGCTCAAGCGCAAGCTCGGGCTTGCCGAAGCCAATGCGCACGACGTCAACGCGGTGTGGTTCCGCATTGCCGACCGCATCGACGTCGACGCCTGGAGCGACGACCCGGCCTGGCGCGAACGCTGCAATCCGCAGGCGCGCTGGCTCTCGACCAACCACCTCGTGGGCGCGGGCTACTGGGCCTGGCTGATCCCGCTCGCCTCGGGCTCCCATTCGGTGGGCATCGTGGCCGACCCGAAGCTGCATCCGCTCGACACCATCGACACCTTCGAGAAGGCGATGCAGTGGTTCGCCGAGTACCAGCCGCGGCTCTACGACGCGCTCGACGGCAAGCGCCACCTGCTGCAGGACTTCGCGTTCCTCAAGCACTTCTCGCACGGCTGCAAGCAAGTGTTCTCGGGCCGGCGCTGGGCGCTCACGGGCGAGGCGGGGCTCTTCCTCGACCCGTTCTACTCGCCGGGCAGCGACTTCATCGCGATGAGCAACACCTACATCACCGACCTGGTGGCGCACGACCGCGCAGGCCGCTCGGTGGAGGCGCGCGCGCAGCTGTATGACCAGATCTACCACTCGTTCTACGAGAGCACGCTGGCGCTCTACCAGGACCAGTACCCGCTGTTCGGCGACCCCGAGGTGCTGCCGGTGAAAGTGATCTGGGACTATGCCTACTACTGGGGCGTGCTGTCGCAGATCTTCTTCCAGCAGCGGCTGACCGACCTGATGCTGCTCGGCAGCCTGAAGGAAGAGCTGCAGCATTGCCAGCGCCTGAACATCGCGGTGCAGCAGCTGCTGCGCGCCTGGTCAGAGGCGAGCCGCAAGCGCAACGCGCCGGTCATGCTCGACCAGGCCGCGATGCCGTGGTTCGCCGAACTCAACAAGAGCCTCACCGACCCGCGGCTGGACGACGCCGCGTTCAAGGCGCGCATCCGCACCTCGACCGCGCAGCTGCGCCAGCTGGCGCGCGAGATCCTCGAACGCGCACGGGCCGACGGCGCCGACCTGGCGGGCTGCGAGGTGCCGGCCATGCTCGACGCGCACATGGCCGAGCCCCCGGCGGCCCTTCCCGCGGGCGCCATGCTGTTCACGGCCCATCCGTTGACAGCCTGAAGCGCCGTTTACCCAACTTTACGGAGCGTTCAAGCCCCGTTGCCTCCCGTGGACGACCATGAAGCGCATGAGCACCCCCCACCTCCTGATGATCGAAGACGACGCCCGCCTCGCGCAGATGGTGAGCGAGTACCTGACCCAGTCGGGCTTCGTCGTCACCCATGCCGGCGACGGCGCGAGCGGGCTCGAGCAATTGCAGCAGCATGCGCCCGACCTCGTGATCCTCGACCTGATGCTGCCCGACACCGACGGCCTCGAGGTGTGCCGCCGCATCCGCTCGCTGCCGGCGCCGGCGTCGAAGGTGTCGGTGCTGATGCTGACGGCCAAGGGCGATCCGATGGACCGGATCATCGGCCTGGAGATCGGCGCCGACGACTACCTGCCCAAGCCCTTCGAACCGCGCGAGCTGCTTGCGCGCATCCGCGCGGTGCTGCGCCGGCGCAGCGAGAACAGCGTCGACACCGAGGCCAGCTCGATCATGCGCTTCGGTACGCTCGAGATCGACCGCAATGCGCGCACCGTGGCGGTGGCCGGCGCGGTCGCCGACCTCACCTCCTACCAGTTCGACCTGCTGGTCGCGATGGCCGAGCGCGCGGGCCGCGTGCTCACGCGCGACCAGATCATGGAAGCCGTGCGCGGCCGCGAGCTCGAGGCCTTCGACCGCTCGATCGACGTGCACATGGGCCGCATCCGCGCTGCCATCGAGGTCGACGCCAAGAACCCGAAGCGCATCCTCACGGTGCGCGGCGTCGGCTACGTGTTCGCCAAGCAGCAAGACTAGAACCCCGACCTGATGCTGCGCACCCTCTACTCACGCCACCTCTACGTCCGCATCTGGCTCGCGGTGGTGGCCGGCGTCGTGATCCTCACGTTGATGGCGAACTGGGTCGTGCGCGAAGCGGCACAGGCCGAGCGCGAACGCCTCGCGCCGGTGCCGCGCAACGTGGTGGTGCTCGACGGGAACGACACCCCCATCGGCACCGGCCAGGCCTTGCGCGTGCCGGGCCAGGGGCTGGAGTTCGACGTGACGCTGAGCGACGGCAGGGAGATGACCCTGCGCGTGGCGCCGCGCGATCGGCGGCCGGGCGAGTTCTCGCCCTGGCGCACGCCGTTCGGGCTCGGCTGGATGATCGCGCTCGTGGGCATTGCTGTGGCGCTCGGGGTGTATCCCATCGTGCGGCGGCTGACGCAGCGGCTCGAGGCGCTGCAGCGCGGCGTGCAGCGCTGGGGCGACGGCGATCTGTCGGTGCGCATCACCGAGGAAGGGCAGGACGAAGTGGCCGATCTCTCCAAACGTTTCAATGCCTCGGCCGAACGCATCGAACAGCTGGTGCGCTCGCACAAGTCGCTGCTGGCCAACGCCTCGCACGAGCTGCGTTCGCCGCTCACGCGCATCCGCATGGGCCTCGAACTGATGGGCGAGCGGCCGAGCCCCGCGGCGCGCGAGGAGATCTCGCGCAACATCGGCGAACTCGACCAGCTCATCGACGAGATCCTGCTCGCGAGCCGTCTCGATGCGCGCGAGGCCGACATGGGCACCATCGAGGCAGTCGACCTGACCGGCCTCGCGGCCGAGGAATGCTCGCGCGTGGACGCCGAACTCGACCTGGTCGCAGGCACCGACAACGCGAAGCTCACCGTGCCCGGCGTGCCGCGGCTGCTGCGCCGCGCGGTGCGCAACCTGCTCGAGAACGCGCGCCGCTACGGCGCCGGCGAGATCTCGGTCGAGCTCGGCAGCGCCGACGGTTTTGCCACGGTGCGCGTGAACGACCGCGGGCCGGGCGTGCCCCCCGCGCTGCGCGAGCGCATCTTCGAACCCTTCTACCGCTTGCCCGGCGCGAGCGAGCGCAATGGCGGCGTCGGGCTCGGGCTCGCGCTCGTGAAGTCGATCGCCGAGCGCCACGGCGGCAGCGTGCACTGCGAAGACCGCCCCGGCGGCGGCGCGAGCTTCGTGATCCGCCTGCCGCGGTGAGGCGGTGCCGGCGGGCGCGAAGCCGCACCGCCAAGGCCGGGCTCATGATGGGACTGGGCCTCTAGAATCCCGCCCCATGTTCCGTTCAAGACTCGGACGCCCTGCGGCGGCCCTCTGGGGCTTCGTGGTCTACATGCCGGTCGGCGTGAACTACGCGGCCTTTCTTCTCCTGATGCTCGCGATGGCCCTCGGCGGCAACTGGCGCGAGCGCGCGGCGCGCGTCAGGTCCCATCCGCTGTGGTGGCCGATCATGGCCTACGTGGGCTGGATGCTGGTGGTGCTGGCCATCTCGCCGCACTTCAAGGAAACCGGCGGCGAGCTGGCCCATGGCCTGCGCATCGCGCTCACGATGCTGCTGGCGCTGGCACTCACGCGCGACGAATGCGTGTGGGCGCTGCGTGCCTTCCTGCTCGCCTCGGTGCTGGGGCTGCTGCTGATCGCGCTCTATCACACCGTCGGCCTGCCCGACCTGCAGGCCTGGCGCGCCGTGACGATCATGCAGGGCAACAAGTCGATCAACGACGCGCTGCTGTTCGCGATGATCGGCGCCGCGGCCGCGGTGCTCGGCCTCGCGCACCTCGGCGATGCGCGCCGCTGGCACTGGGCCGGACCGGCCTTCGGCGTGGCGGCCGTGATGGCCATCGTGGTCAGCCTCGCGCTGCCCTCGCGCACCTCGCTCGTCGCCATGCTGGGCTGCGTGTTCGCGGCCTGCTTCCACCAGTGGCGCAGCCATCCGCGCGGCCTGCTCGCGGGCCTGGCGCTGGCCACCGCGCTCGCGGCGCTCGGTGCCTGGCAGTTGCCCGCCTCCATCAAGAGCAAGTTTGAGCTCGGCGTGCAGGAGCTCGAACAGGCCCAGGCCGGGCTGGCCTCGGAAGGCAGCTGGGTTTCACGCTACTACATGTACCGCGAGACCGCGCAGATGATGCTCGACGCACCCGTCGCGGGCCAGGGCATCGGCGCCTGGACCAGCGAATGGAAGAAGCGCGCGCCCGAAGTGATCGGCTACAAGAACATGCCGCACAACGACTATCTCTGGATGGGCTCGCAGGCGGGCATTCCGGGCCTGCTATCGCTGCTCGCGATCATGGTCGGCGGCGTCTGGGTGTGCTGGCGGCGCGCCGACCTGACGGGGCGCATCGGCTTCGTCGCGATGCTCACGATGACCGTGGCCGCGAGCCTCAACTCGGCCATGCGAGATGCGCAGATCGGCCTGTCGCTGCTGTTCGTGGCCTTTCTCTGCCTGCGCATGGTGCAGGAAGACGGCAGCCCGTGGCGATCGGTGCTGCCGCCGCGCCTGGCGGGCCTCTTCAGTGGTGGCCCGCCACCTGCTCACCCGCTTTGAGGCGGTAGACGGTGCCGCAGTAGGGGCACTTGGCCTCGCCGGTGCGCGCCACGTCCAGGTAGACCTTGGGGTGGGTGTTCCAGAGCTTCATGTCGGCCTTGGGGCTCGGGCAGAACACACCGCCCTGGTGGTTGAGTTCCTTGGCCAGGAGTTCGACGACTGCGTTGGTGGACATGGGTTCTCTCAGACCTTCGTGAGCCAGTGGGCGTACTTGGGGTTGTTGCCGTTCACGATGTCGAAGAAGGCCGCCTGGATCTTCTCGGTGACCGGGCCGCGCGAGCCGCCGTCGCCGCGGTTGCCGATCTCGACGCGGTCGAGCTCGCGGATCGGCGTGACTTCGGCTGCCGTGCCGGTGAAGAAGGCCTCGTCGGCGATGTAGACCTCGTCGCGCGTGATGCGCTTCTGCACCAGTTCGATGCCGAGGTCCTTGCACACGTGCAGGATCGTGTTGCGCGTGATGCCGTTGAGCGCGCCGGCCGACAGGTCGGGCGTGTAGACCACGCCGCCCTTGACCACGAAGATGTTCTCGCCCGCGCCTTCGGAGACGAAGCCGCTCGCGTCGAGCAGCAGCGCCTCGTCGTAGCCGTCGTCGAGCGCTTCCATGTTGGCGAGGATCGAGTTGGTGTAGTTGCTCACCGACTTGGCCTGCGTCATCGTGATGTTGACGTGGTGGCGCGTGTAGCTCGAGGTCTTCACGCGGATGCCGCGCCGCATGCCCTCCTCGCCGAGGTAGGCGCCCCACGACCAGGCCGCGACCATGGCGTGGATGCGGTTGCCCTTGGGGCTCACGCCGAGCTTCTCGGAGCCGATCCAGATCAGCGGGCGCAGGTAGCAGCTCTCGAGCTTGTTCTCGCGCACGACCTGTTTCTGCGCTTCGTTCAGCTCTTCGGGCGTGAACGGGATCTTCATGCGCAGGATCTTGGCGCTGTTGAAGAGCCGCTCGGTGTGTTCGGCCAGGCGGAAGATCGCCGTGCCTTCGGGCGTCTTGTAGGCACGCACACCCTCGAATGCGCCGCATCCGTAGTGCAGCGTGTGGCTCAACACGTGGATCTTGGCGTCGCGCCAGTCCACGAGTTCGCCGTCCATCCAGATCTTGCCGTCACGGTCGTCCAGAGAGGGAAGCGCGCTCATGTGGGGTCCTTCGAAGGAGAAAGCAAAGCGCGGATTTTAGCGGCCAGGCATTTCCCGGTGCGGGGGCTCAATGTTCGTCGATGCTGCCCTGGATGGCGTGCGCGAGGCGCACCGCCTCGGCCAGTTCCGACAGTTCGGTCAGGTGGCGCTGCGCCAGCTTGGCCAGCACCTTGCGCCCTTTCGGCAGCAGGTGCACTTCGACCTGGCGCCGGTCGACCTTGCTCGGCTCGCGGCGCACCAGCCCCGCATCCTCGCAGCGCGACACCAGCGCCACCACGCCGTGCGGTTGCGCCTGCAGGCGCTCGGCCAGCTCGCTGACGGTGGCCCACAGCCGCCCGGGAAAGCCCTGGGTGTGCAGCAGCAGCTGGTACTGCAGCGCGGTCACGCCGGCTTCGCGCGCCGCATCCTCGCTGAAGCGCAGGAAGTTGCGCAGGCGGTAGCGGAATTCGGAAAGCGCCTCGAGGCGCCGCTTGGAAGGACTTTCCCGGGGATCGGACATGGTGTGTTTTGTTGTGGCCCGTCCCCGAATGTAGCAAGGCCTCCGCCATCGGCGCACGCACGCAGGGGCAGGGAAATCGATAGGTCGATCGGCGATCCCATTTACATCACGCCGTGATATAAATTTGGATGCCGGCCGCGGTCCCGCCCGGGGCCTTGCCGCGCGCGCCGTTTCGTCCGTGTGCGTCACTGCGGCCTCTCCCTCCATCCATCCCTCCCCACCCGAAAGTGCACCACTCACCATGAAGATCAGGAGTCAGAAAGACTTTTTCTCCGGACTGATGTTCGCCTGCGCCGGCGCGGCCTTCGCGATCGGCGCCCTCAACTACAACGTGGGCACCGGCGCCCGCATGGGCCCCGGCTACTTCCCGCTGATGCTCGGCATCCTGCTGGGCGTGATGGGCCTGGTGGTGCTGGTGAATTCGCTCTCGCTGCGCGGCACCGAAGGCGACACCAACCCCGTGGGCGCGATCGCCTGGAAGCAACTGGGTTTCATCATCGGCGCCAACCTGCTGTTCGGCGTGCTGCTCGGCGGCATGCCCACCCTGGACGTGCCCGCGCTCGGCCTGGTGCTCGCGATCTATGCGCTCGTGATCGTCGCCAGCATGGCCGGCGCGCAGTTCCGGTTCAAGGGCTCACTCGTGCTCGCCACAGTGCTGGCCATCGGCAGCTACCTCGTCTTCATCCTCGGCCTGAGCCTGCAGTTCCAGGTCTGGCCCAGCTTCATCACCGGCTGAAGGGGCCGACAACAACATGGAACTGATTGAACACCTCTCGCTGGGCTTCGGCGCGGCATTCACGCTGCAGAACCTGCTCTATGCCTTCTTCGGCTGCCTGCTGGGCACGCTGATCGGCGTGCTGCCGGGCATCGGCCCGGTGACCACCGTCGCGCTGCTGCTGCCGGCCACCTATGCCCTGCCGCCCGTCGCGGCGCTGATCATGCTCGCGGGCATCTACTACGGCTCGCAGTACGGCGGCTCGACCACCGCCATCCTGGTCAACCTGCCCGGCGAATCGTCGTCCGTGGTGACCGTGATCGACGGCCACCAGATGGCCAAGCAGGGGCGTGGCGGCGCCGCGCTCGCGGCCGCGGGCATCGGCTCGTTCTTTGCCGGTTGCGTGGGCACGCTGGTGCTCGCGGCCTTCGCGCCCGTACTCACCGAGCTGGCCTTCAAATTCGGCCCCGCGGAATACTTCGCGCTCATGGTGCTCGGCCTGATCGGCGCCGTGGTGCTGGCCTCGGGCTCGCTGCTCAAGGCGATCTGCATGATCGTGCTGGGCCTCCTGATCGGCCTGATCGGCACCGACGTCAACTCGGGCGTCGCACGCTACTCGTTCGACATTCCTGAACTCACCGACGGCGTGAGCTTCATCGCGGTGGCGATGGGCGTGTTCGGCTACGGCGAGATCATCGCCAACCTGGCCAAGCCCGAAGAGCAGCGCGAGGTCTTCACGGCCAAGGTGTCGAGCCTGTTCCCGACGCGCGAGGACTTCCGCCACATGGTGCCGGCCATCCTGCGCGGCACCACGCTCGGCTGTGCGCTGGGCATCCTGCCGGGCGGCGGTTCGCTGCTGTCGGCCTTCGCGTCGTACACGCTCGAGAAGAAGCTGCGCCTAAAGGCCGGCGAGATCCCGTTCGGCCAGGGCAACATCCGCGGCGTGGCCGGCCCCGAGTCGGCCAACAACGCGGGCGCGCAGGCCTCGTTCATCCCGCTGCTCACGCTCGGTATCCCGGGCAATGCGGTGATGGCGCTGATGGTGGGCGCGATGACCATCCACAACATCCAGCCGGGCCCGCAGGTGATGACCAGCAACCCCGAGCTGTTCTGGGGCCTGATCGCCTCGATGTGGATCGGCAACGCGATGCTCGTGATCCTGAACCTCCCGCTGATCGGCATCTGGGTCAAGCTGCTGACCATCCCCTACCGCTGGCTGTTCCCCGCCATCGTGCTGTTTTGCGCGATCGGCGTCTACTCGACCAACAACAACACCTTCGACGTGTGGATGGTGGGCCTGTTCGGCATCATCGGCTACGCGTTCCACAAGCTCGAGTGCGAGCCGGCGCCGCTGCTGCTGGGCCTCATCCTCGGGCCGATGATGGAAGAGAACCTGCGCCGCGCGCTGCTGCTGTCGCGCGGCGACTGGAGCGTGCTGGTGACCCGGCCGATCTCGGCCAGCCTGCTGGTCGCGGCCGCGGTGCTGCTCGTGATCGTGCTGCTGCCGTCGGTGCGCAGCAAGCGCGAGGAAGCCTTCGTCGAAGAGGACTAAGACGCCCCCCGAAGCGGCGCACTTCGTGTCGCCGCCTCCCCCCACTGGGGGGCGCACCCGGTGGCCCGGCAGAGCCGGTTCCACGGGTGCCCTGGCAAATGCGCGTGGCGCGCTGCGAGCACTGTCTACTGATTACCAAGGGCCTTCGGGCCCTTTTTTCATGGCGCGGGCGCCGGGCCTGTGACAATGGCGGGTTCCGCGTTCGTCGCAGAGAGAGAAACAAGTAAGGGTTTTTTCAGTGTCCGTATTCAAGAACGTCATCGTCTATCGCATCGAACCTGCCTGGTCCCAAACGCTGGCCGAGGCGGAAGAAGGCCTGGGCAAGCAGCGCTTCGAGCCCTGCGGCCCGTCGCAGGAAAAGTCGGCCGGCTGGATCGAGCCGCGCGGCGAGGCCAATGGCCCGCTGGTGGAGTCCATCGACGGGCAGTGGCTCGTCGAGTACATGATCGAGAGCAAGGCCGTGCCGGGCTCGGTGGTGCGCCGCAAGCTCGACGAGCGCTGCGCGCAGATCGAGACCGCCACGGGTCGCAAGCCCGGCAAGAAAGAGAAAAAAGAGCTCAAGGAGGACATCACGCTCGAGCTGCTGCCGATGGCCTTCACGCGCAGCGCGCGCGTCGCGGTGTGGATCGACCAGGCCGAGCGCCGCCTCGTGATCAACTCCGCCAATGCCGCGCGCGCCGACGAGGTGGTCACCAGCCTCGTGAAGGCGCTCGACGGCTTTGCAGTGAGTCCGATCAACACGCAGGTCGAGCCCGCTGCCGCCATGGCCAACTGGCTGCTCACGCAGGAGCCGCCGGCCGGCTTCACGATCGACCGCGAGTGCGAACTCAAGGCCTCCGACGACTCGAAGGCCGTGGTGCGCTATGCCAAGCATCCCCTCGACATCGAGGAGGTCAAGCAGCACATCAGCGACGGCAAGCGCCCCACGCGGCTCGCGCTGACCTGGGACGACCGCGTGTCGTTCGAGCTCACGCACGGCATGCTGATCCGCAAGATCGTGTTCCTCGAAGGCACGGGCGACGGCGCGGCCGGCGGCAAGAAGGAAGACAACTTCGATGCCGACGTGGCGATCGCCACGGGCGAACTCGGCCAGCTCGTGCCGGCGCTGCTCGATGCGCTGGGCGGCGAGGCGGCTTTCGGGGCGGCACCGGCGGAGGCCGATGCGAAGCCGGTGGTGCCTTCAGCGGCCGACGAGGCGGACGCGCCGTTCTGAAATCGGACTGCCGGACGCAGAGGACGCGAAGGTTTCGCAGAGGACGCAAAAGGGAACCTGAAAAGATCAGTCTTCTCTTCTTCTGCGCTTCTTTTGTCTTTCTTCTGCGTTCGGCTGTCCGCTACGGTTGCTCGCCGTCGAGCGGCGCCTCGGGCCGCGTCAGCGTCCAGCTCTGCAGCTTGCCGTTGTTGAAGACCGTGTCGACGTAAGAGCCGCCTGCATCGGTCCAGCGGTAGTGCTCGGGCTGCTCGTCACGCGGCGAGCGCAGCTCGCCAAGGGCGCGCGTCATCGCGATCACGTGCATCAGCGTGACGCCCTGCTTGAGCTTGGCATTGAGCATGACCGCGCTCGCCACATGGCCGATCGGGCGGTCGCCCGCGCGCTTGAGCACCTGCATCAGGCGGTTGAAGTGCATCAGCAGGAACATCACTATCACGCCGCCCGCAAAGGCGAGGCCGCCCCAGCCGTAGCTGCGCCATGAGAGACCGAGCAGCACGATGGCACCGACCGGAATCAGAAACTTCTGGAAATTCATGCTGCGATTGTCGCCGCCCTCATCGGGCTGCTCCAACGCGCCGCGCGCCGAGAGCGCTCCGGGCCGGGTTCACTCCAGCCCCCGTACCACGTCCATCGCCTCCTCGATGCGATCGACCGCGTGGATCGTCAGGCCCTCGATTTCCTTGGCGCCCTTGCGCGGCGCATTGGCCTTGGGCACCACGGCCACGCTGAAGCCCAGCTTGGCGGCCTCGCGCAGCCGCTCCTGGCCGCGCGGCGCGGGCCGCACCTCGCCGGCCAGGCCCACCTCGCCAAACGCGATGAAGCCTTTGGGCATCGGCTTGCCGCGCAGGCTCGAGGTGATGGCGAGCATCACCGCGAGGTCGGCCGCGGGTTCGCTGATGCGCACGCCGCCCACCGCATTGACGAACACGTCCTGGTCCATGCAGGCCACGCCCGCGTGCCGGTGCAGCACGGCCAGCAGCATCGCGAGCCGGTCGCGGTCGAGGCCGACCGAGAGGCGCCGCGGGCTCGGCCCGCCGTCGTCGACCAGCGCCTGGATCTCTACCAGCATCGGCCGCGTGCCTTCGAGCGTGACCAGCACCACGCTGCCGGGCACGGGCTCGGCGTGCTGGCTCAGGAAGATCGCGCTCGGGTTCGCCACGCCCTTGAGGCCGCGCTCGGTCATCGCGAACACGCCGATCTCGTTGACCGCGCCGAAGCGGTTCTTGATGGCGCGCACGAGGCGAAAGCTCGAATGCGTGTCGCCCTCGAAGTACAGCACCGTGTCGACCATGTGCTCGAGCACGCGCGGGCCCGCGAGCGCGCCTTCCTTCGTGACATGGCCCACCAGCACCACCGCCGTGCCGCTGGTCTTGGCAAAGCGCGTGAGGTGCGCCGCGCACTCGCGCACCTGCGCCACCGAGCCGGGCGCCGAGGTGAGCTGGTCGGAGTAGACCGTCTGGATCGAGTCGATCACCGCGATCGCGGGCCGCGTGGCGTCGAGCGTGGCGATGATCTTCTCCAACTGGATCTCGGCCAGCACCTGCACCTGCGAATGGTCGAGGCCGAGCCGCCGCGAGCGCAGCGCCACCTGCGCGCCGCTTTCCTCGCCCGTGACGTAGAGCGCGTTCTGGCCCGCGCGCTGCAGCGCATCGACCGCCTGCAGCAGCAAGGTCGACTTGCCGATGCCCGGGTCGCCGCCGATCAGCGTGACGCCGCCCGAGACGATGCCGCCGCCGAGCACGCGGTCGAGTTCGTCGAGGCCGGTGGGCGTGCGCGCGACATCGGTGGCCTCGATCTCCGACAAGGTCGCGAGCTCGGACGCGCCCGCGAGCGACGGGAACTGCGTGCCGAAGCGGTTGTTGGCCGAGCCGGTTGCCCCGCCCGCCACCTGCTCGACGAGCGTGTTCCACGCATTGCAGCTCGGGCACTTGCCGAGCCACTTGGGACTGCTGCCGCCGCATTCGCTGCAGACGTAGAGGGATTTTTCCTTGGCCATGCGGCGAGTTTAGGGGTCCGCACAAACCCTTAGCCCAAGGGGATGGGAACGGCCGGCGAAATCATTTAACATCTTAAATAATTCGAAAGGCCGAGCGCTTGAGCACCACCTTCACCCACCGCAACCTGCCGCGCCTGCTGCTGCAGGCGCGCGAGGCCGTGATGGCCCACACGCGGCCCAGCCTGCGCGTCCACGCGCTGTCCGACCAGCAGTGGCGCGTGCTGCGCGTGCTGGGCGAGAACGGCGCCGTCGAGACCGGCCGCGTGGCGCGCGAAGCCTTCATCCTCGGCCCGAGCCTCACCGGCGTGCTCGCGCGCATGGAGCGGGACGAACTCATCACGCGCAGCCGCGACCCCGAGGACCAGCGCCGCACCGTGGTCGAAGCCACGCCGCGCGGCATGAAGCTCGTGAAAAAGCTCTCGTCGAGCATCGAGGCGCACTACCGATGGATGGAGGAATCCCTCGGCAAGGAAAAGCTCGCGCAGCTCTACGGGCTGCTCGATGAACTGATCGCACTGGAACAGCCATGAGCCCTTCTTCGTCTCCCAGCCACTTCCTGCCGACCGGCACGGTGTACGGCACCTTGCTCAATTTCCGCGCCGAGTTCGACGCACTCGCACCGCAGATGGCCGCACCGCCCTACAAGGCCGCACCGAAGGCGCCGGTGCTCTACGTGAAGACCGCCAACACCTGGAGCCCGCACGGTGCAGCCATCGCCGTGCCTGCCGGTGTGACCGAGGTCGAGGTGGGCGCGAGCATCGGCATGGTGATCGGCGCCGACGGTGATGTCGAGGGTTTCGTGCTGATGAACGACCTGTCGATTCCGCACACGAGCTTCTTTCGTCCGCCGGTCAAGTTCAAGTGCGTCGACGGCTTCCTAGGCATCGGCCCCGCGCTGCGTGATGCGCAGGAAGTGGCCGACCCGGCGGGCTTTCGCGTCGAGGTGCGCATCAACGGCGCCATGGCGCAGTCGAGCGACTTCTCGCAGCTTGTGCGGCCCGCAGCGCAGCTGCTTGCCGACGTCGGCGAATTCATGACGCTCGCGCACGGTGACGTGCTGATGCTCGGCTGCGGCGCAGGCCGGCCGCTGGCGCGCGCGGGCGACCGCATCGAGATCTCCGCCGCGGGCTTCGAGCCCCTTTGCAACACGCTGGTGCAGGAGGCCGCATGAAGCACGCACGCGTCATCTACGAAGGCCGCGAACACACCGGTACCAGCCACGAATGGAACGGCCTGCCCGATGCCGCGGTGCGCCTGCAGGACGGCCGCGTGGTGCCGCAGGAACACCTCACCTGGCTGCCGCCGCTGGCGCCG
The DNA here is from genome assembly GCA_946478645.1 of uncultured Variovorax sp. Next base: position 1,909 of record CAMLCW010000034.1, on the reverse strand, counting down.
GCGCCGCGCCCGCGCACCATCCTCGCGCTCGGCCTCAATTACGCCGACCATGCGAAGGAACTCGAGTTCAAGGCGCCCGAGGAACCGCTGGTGTTCGTCAAGGGCCAGGCCACACTGACGGGGCACAGGCAGAAGACCTCCCGCCCCGCCGGCGTGCAGTTCATGCACTACGAATGCGAGCTCGCGATCGTGGTCGGCAAGACCGCGCGCAAGGTGAAGCGCGACGACGCCTACGACTTCATCGGCGGCTACACGGTGGCCAACGACTACGCGATCCGCGACTACCTCGAGAACTGGTACCGCCCCAACCTGCGCGTGAAGAACCGCGACACCTGCACGCCGCTCGGGCCGTGGTTCGTCGATGCGGCGGACGTGCACAACCTTCCAGGTGAACCGATGGCGCTCGCGCTGCGCACCACCGTCAACGGCCAGGTCACGCAGCAGGGCAACACGCGCGACATGATCTTCGACGCGCCCTTCCTGATCGAGTACTTCAGCCGCTTCATGACGCTGTCGCCGGGCGACCTGATCCTCACCGGCACGCCCGACGGCGTGGTCGACTGCCGGCCCGGCGACGTCGTCGTGACCGAGATCGAGCGCATCGGCGCACTCCAGAACACCATCGAAGGACCCGCATGAGAATCGACCACCTGATCGCCGGCCGGCGCGTTGCCGGCACCGACTACTTCGAGACCGTGAACCCCGCCACGCAGGAAGTGCTGGCCGAGGTCGCCGCCGGCGGCGAGGCCGAAGTGAACGCCGCCGTGGCCGCGGCCAAGGAAGCCTTCCCCAAGTGGGCCGGCCTGCCCGCCCCCGAGCGCGCGAAGCTGATGCGCAGGCTCGGCGAGCTGATCGCGCAGAACGTGCCCGAGATCGCGCGCACCGAGACCGACGACTGCGGCCAGGTGATCGCGCAGACCGGCAAGCAGCTGGTGCCGCGCGCGGCCGACAACTTCCACTACTTCGCCGAGATGTGCACGCGCGTCGACGGCCACACCTACCCGACGCCCACGCACTTGAACTACACGCTGTTCCACCCGGTGGGCGTGTGCGCGCTCATCAGCCCGTGGAACGTGCCGTTCATGACCGCCACCTGGAAGGTCGCGCCCTGCCTGGCCTTCGGCAACACCGCGGTGCTGAAGATGAGCGAGCTCTCGCCGCTCTCCGCCGCGCGCCTCGGCGAACTCGCGCTGGAAGCCGGCATTCCGCCGGGCGTGCTGAACCTGGTGCACGGCTACGGCAAGGAGGCCGGCGAGCCGCTGGTGGCGCACCCCGACGTGCGCGCGATCTCGTTCACCGGCTCCACCGCCACCGGCAACCGCATCGTGAAGAGCGCGGGCCTGAAGAAGTTCAGCATGGAGCTCGGCGGCAAGAGCCCGTTCGTGATCTTCGACGACGCCGATCTCGACCGCGCGCTCGACGCGGCGGTGTTCATGATCTTCAGCAACAACGGCGAGCGCTGCACCGCGGGCTCGCGCATCCTGGTGCAGCAGTCGATCTATGCCGACTTCGCCGCCAGGTTCGCCGAGCGCGCGAAGCGCATCACGGTCGGCGACCCGCTCGACGAGAAGACCATCGTCGGTCCGATGATCTCGCAGGCGCACCTGGCCAAGGTGCGCAGCTACATCGAGCTCGGCCCGAAGGAAGGCGCGACGCTGCTGTGCGGCGGCCTCGATGCGCCGAGCGAACTACCCGAGCGCGTGAAGCGCGGCAACTACGTGATGCCGACCGTCTTCGCCGACGTCGACAACCGCATGAAGATCGCACAGGACGAGATCTTCGGCCCCGTCGCCTGCCTCATCCCGTTCAAGGACGAGGCGCATGCGATCGAACTGGCCAACGACATCGCCTACGGCCTCTCGAGCTACGTCTGGACCGAGAACATCGGCCGCGCCCACCGCGTGGCCGC
>CAMLCW010000033.1 GCA_946478645.1 uncultured Variovorax sp. | reverse complement strand
TTCCCCAAAGCCGGAAGCCCCCGCCCGGCAGGGGCTGCACGCGCCGTATGCGCTGATGACGTAGCGTGCCACCCGCGCGCAGGAGGTTGTCGACAAGCGCCTGCACCATGCGTTGGGGGTTGATGCAATGCGCATGGTTCTCGAAGCAGATGCCGTGCTTCATGTCTCCGATCAGGCCGGGCACCCGCATGGCGATGGCCCGTGCATCCAATGGCGCGACGACGATGTTCTGCCGCCGCCGGATCTCGGACACCAGGCGGTCGGCCGCGCTCGGCGATGCGGATGTCTTCCGCCAGAGATGCAGCTGGCCCTTCAGCTTGATCAGATCGTCGAAGGCCTCTGCGCCCAGCAGCGCTCTGTATTGATCGAGGGCCGGCCGATGCAGGTCGTGCAGCGCGACCGAGGCCGGCAGCGCGCGATCGGGCTGGCCGGCGCGCAGCCACCTGAGCAGCCACGGCAGCAGGCGCGGCAGGTAGGCCGGCCGGATCGCCAGCGGACCGTCGCGCTGCAGCAGCCATCGGGGGGTCTGCCAGGCCATGCCGGGCAGGGAGATCGGCAGGCAGCTGTCCACGCTGATCAGGCCTGCATTGCCATAGGAGGTTTCGCTGCCGGGCGGCAACGCATCGATCAGGCTGACCTGGCAACCGGCGCGCTGCAGGACGAGCGCCACGCAGGCGCCGACGATGCCGGCGCCGATGACCGACACCGGGTTCGGTGCGCCGTCTGCGGAGGGGGAGGCCGATGTGGGCATGGGCCTGGATCATGGCAAGAAGGCGCGATTCCACGCAGTTTCTTTTGCTTATACGGTATCGAAGAAACTGATTCGACAGGGCAGGTGGGGGCCCTCAATACTCGGCGCTCCACACCACATCCGGCACGTTGCGCCAAGGAGTTTCCATGTTGAACACGTTCACGCGGCCCCGCCGCCGCGCCATCGCCGGCAGGCTGCTCGGCCTGGCTTCCCTCGCCATGCTCGCTGGCTTCAGTCCTTCATGGGCATCGGCCCAGGCCACCGTGCGGTTCATGGTGCCGTTTCCCGCGGGGGGCGCGGCCGATTCCATGGCGCGCGTGATCGTCGAGAAGCTCAAGGACGAGCTCCAGCAGACCGTCGTGGTGGACAACCGACCCGGCGCCAGCACGCGGGTGGCCGCAGAGCTGCTCAAGCAGGCGCCGGCCGACGGCAACACGGTGCTGATGACCTTGCTCGACACCATGGTGATCGCGCCCATGGTGTACAACAACCTGCGCTACGACCCGTCGAAGGACTTCGCGCCGATCACCGAAGTGGCCACGGTGACCTATGCGCTGGCGGTGAATGCCGCCGAGCCCCACCGCACCGTGCACGACTATCTCAAGGCCGCGCAAGAAAGCAAACAGAAGGCGAGCCTCGGAACGACGGGGCTGGGATCGACATTGCACTTCCTCGCCTATGCGTTCTCGAACCAGTCGAAGGCCGACATGACGATCGTTCCGTTCCAGGGCGGGCCGGCGATGGTGACCAATCTCATGGGCAACCAGATCGGCTCGGCCGTGGACGGTCTGGGCGTTTTTCTCGAGCCGCACCGGGCCGGGAAGCTGCGGGTTCTTGCCGTGTCCGGCAGCAAGCGTGCGACCCAGCTGCCCGAGGTGCCGACCTTCGTCGAGGCGGGCTTCCCTTCGTTGACGAGCGGCTCCAGCTACGCGCTCTATGCGCCTGCCGGCACGCCCGAGGCGCAGATCAACCGATGGAACAAGGCGATGCGCAAGGTGCTCGCCATGCCCGAGGTCCAAGCGCGCATTCTCAACATCGGCTATGAACCTCTGCCGGGTTCGTCGCCGGACGAAGTGACGCAGTTGCGCCAGAAGATGGTCGCGCAGTGGGCGCCGATCGTGAAGGCGTCCAACTACAGGAGCGACTGACCGCGCCGGGAGCGGCCCGGGGCATTCACGTGTGCCCGGGCTTGCGCGGGCTGTGTTGCGTCCGGGACTCGCGCAGCGCATCGAGCACCAGCGAGAACGCGTGCGATGGCTGCCGGCGGCTCGGGTGGTAGAGGTAGTAGCCCGGGAATGGCGGACACCAGTCCTCCAGCACGCGCACCAGCCGGCCTTCGTCGAGGTGCGGTGCGAACTCGTCTTCGGGCAGGAACGCGATGCCCAGCCCGGCCAGCGCCGCATCCACCATGCCGGGCGACGTATTGAAGGTGAGCTGCCCGTCCACCCGCACGTTCAATGGCTTGCCGCGTCGCTCGAAGTCCCAGGCCCAGAGCCCGCCCGCGGTCTGCATGCGCATGTTGATGCAGTTGTGCCCGAGCAGGTCGTGGGGCGTCTTCGGGATGGCGCGGGCCTCGAAGTAGGCCGGCGAGGCCGCCGCCGCCATGCGCAGCGGCAGGCCGATCGGCACCGCGATCATGCCCTTGTCGATCGTGTCGCCCAGGCGCACGCCAGCGTCGAAACGGTCGGCCACGATGTCGCGGAAGCCGTAGTTGACGTCGAACTCGACCTTGATGTCGGGGTACGCGCGCAGCAGGGGCGCGAGCCGGGGCAGCAGCGTGGTGCGCAGCACATGCTCGCCGCAGGTGATCCGCACCGTGCCCGCCGGCTTGTCGCGCATCTGCGTCAGCTCGTCGAGCTCGGCGCCGATCTCGTCGAAGCGATGGCCGATGGCATTCAGCAGCCGCTCTCCGGCAGCCGTGGGCGAGACGCTGCGCGTGGTGCGCGTGAGCAGCCGGATCTCCAGCCGCGCCTCGAGCCCGCTGATCGCCTGGCTGAGTGCCGACTGCGTGACACCCAGCAGCGAGGCCGCGCGCGTGAAGCTGCCTTCGCGCGCCACCGTCACGAAGTACAGCAGGTCGTTGAGGTTGCGTTTGACCATGCGTGAAAGTCTCTCATCCGGATTGATTAGCCTGACTAATATAGCTTTTAAGAACCAATTAGCTAGTCGAATCGCCTTCGATGGCCCAACATCGGGACATGAGCAATCGATTCGACTCTTGCGCCGATGGCCCCCTCATGCGGGCGCGCCCCGCGGCTGCGCATTGGAGCGGCGTGTTCGCGATGTCGCTGTGCGTGTTCGCGCTGATCGCCTCCGAGTTCATGCCGGTCAGCCTGCTCACGCCGATCGCTGCCGATCTCGAGGTCACCCAGGGGATGGCCGGATGGGGCATCGCGGTATCGGGCGGGTTCGCGGTGTTGGCCAGCCTGACGATATCGACGCTCGCGGGCGGCATGGACCGCAAGACCCTGCTGCTCGGCCTCACCGCCCTGATGGCCGTCTCCGGTGCCGTGGTCGCGCTGGCGCCGAGCTATCCGGTCTACATGGCCGGCCGTGCGCTCATCGGCATCGTCATCGGGGGCTTCTGGGCCATGTCCGCCGCCACGGCCATGCGGCTGGTGCCGCCCGGGCAGGTGCCGCGCGCGCTGGCCATCTTCAACGGCGGCAATGCACTGGCGACGGTGATCGCCGCGCCGCTGGGCAGCTACCTGGGCTCGCTCGTGGGCTGGCGCGGCGCCTTCTTCAGCCTGGTTCCGGTCGCATTGATCGCCCTGGCCTGGCAGTGGCTCAGCCTGCCGGCGATGCGTGCCGGCCCATCGCGCGCGCCGGGTTCGGGCCAGGTGTTCGCGCTGCTCAGGCGCCGTCCTGTCGCGCTCGGCATGGCCGCATGCGGCATCTTCTTCATGGGGCAGTTCGCGTTGTTCACCTACGTGCGTCCTTTCCTAGAGACGGTGACGCGGGTGAACGTGTCCACGCTGTCGCTCATCCTGCTCGTGATCGGCGTGGCGGGGCTCGCGGGAACGGCGCTGATCGGCCCCGTGCTCAAGCGCGGCCTCTACGCGCCGCTGATCGGCATCCCCGTGCTGATGGCGGGGACCGCCGTGGCGCTCATCGCCTTCGGGACCGGCGTCGCGGCCGTCGCGGCGCTGTTGGGCTTGTGGGGCCTGATGGCGACGGCGGCGCCGGTCGGATGGTGGAGCTGGATCGCCGAAGCCATGCCGCGCAATGCCGAGGCCGGCGGCGGGCTGATGGTGGCGGTGATCCAATTGGCCATCGCGCTGGGGTCGACGCTCGGCGGGCTGTTGTTCGATGCTGCAGGCTACGCAAGCACCTTTGCAGCGAGCGCCGCCATGCTGCTGCTCGCGGCCTTCCTTGCCTTTCTGAGCTCGCGTTCGCCAGCGCGGCGAGCGGCATGAGCCGCCCGCGCCGCATCTTGCGCGGGCTCGGGCTGCTGTGCAGTGTGCTGCTGCTCGGCGCCGGCCACGCGGCCCCACCGGAGGAATCACGCATGTGGATGACCATTGGCCAAAGCCGTTTCGCCATCACCCTGGCCGGCACCGAGGCCGCCCGCGAATTCGCCGCGATGCTGCCGCTCGCGATCGAGATGCCGGACCTCAACGGCAACGAGAAGCATGCGGAGCTGCCGCGCGCACTGCCGACCACCACCATCCGTCCCGGCACGATCCGCAACGGCGACCTGATGCTGTACGGCGCGCGGACCCTGGTCATCTTCTACAAGACCTTCGACTCGCCGTACCCGTACACCCGGCTCGGTCGCGTGGACGATCCCGCCGGGCTGGCGCAGGCGCTCGGCGGCGGCAGCGCGCGGATCGCGTTTTCGACAAACTAAGGCCGCGGCGCCCGGTATCTCAGCGCCTCGATGACCAGCGCGAGCGCCGGTGAAAGCTGACGGCGATGGGCGTAGTAGAGGTGGTAGCCCGGGAAGGTCGGCCACCAGTCCTGCAGCACCGGAACCAGCCGTCCCTCGTGGATGTGCAGTTCCATGATGTCGTAGGGCACGTAGGCGAAGCCCATGCCGTCGAGCGCTGCGCGCAGCATCAGGAAGGTGTTGTTGAAGACCGTCTGGCCCTGCACCCGCACGCTGACCTGCTTTTTCCCTTTCTCGAAATCCCACGCGTAGAGGCCACCATGCGTAGGGAGGCGCAGGTTCACGCAGCGGTGCGAGGTCAGGTCTTCGGGCTTCTTCGGCACCGGCTTGCCTGCGAGGTATTCGGGGGAGGCCGCAACGGCCATCCTCAGCGCCGGTGCGATCGGAACCGCCACCATGTCCTTGGCGACGCGGTTGCCCACGCGCACGCCGGCATCGAACCTGTCGGCCGCGATGTCGGTGAAGCCGTAGTCGACGCTGAACTCCACCTCGATGTCCGGATACTGCTTGAGCAGCGGCATGAGCCTGGGCCACAGCACCGTGGCGATCGCATGGTCGTGCGTGGTGATGCGGACCGTGCCGGCCGGCTTGTCGCGCATCGCGCTGAGGGACTCGATCTCTCGCTCGATGTCCTGCAGCCTGGGTGCGAGCGTGTGGAGGAGCCGGGCGCCTGCGTCGGTCACCGAGACGCTGCGCGTGGTGCGCGTCAGCAGGCGCACGCCCAGGCGGGCTTCGAGCGCCAGCATCGCGTGGCTGAGCGCCGATCGCGACACGCCGATCTGGGCGGCGGCACGCGTGAAGCTGCGTTCGCGGGCGACGACCATGAAGGCCTGCAGGTCGTTGAGGTTTTCTTTTGCCATTGGTGAGCCCAATTCACATAAGCATCCCGATTTTGCAGCCTTCTCAACCTGCCGTGCTTTCCATACAGTCGATTCATCCGCCAGCGCAACAGCGGCGGCGCACTTCCCTCCATCGACAACCAGGAACCGATCCACCATGTGCATCCGACCCTTGAAGGCCGCGCTCTACCTCGCGGCCCTGAACGCCATCGGCGCCGGCGCCGGCAGCGGCCCAGCAGATCGCCAAGGCCGGCAGCCAGGCTTCCGTAGCCGGTCCGGCCGAATACTTCACCGGCCGCGTTCGTGTCGACCCGGTCTGGCCTGCGACCGAAACCCTCAATGCCTCGGGCGGCCTCGTGACTTTCGAGCCCGGCGCCCGCTCGGCATGGCACACCCATCCGGCGGGGCAACGCCTGGTGGTCCAGTCGGGCGTCGGCCTGACCCAGGAGTGGGGCAAGCCCGTGCAGGAGATCCGGCCCGGTGATGTCGTCTGGTGTCCGCCGGGCGTGAAGCACTGGCACGGTGCTGCGCCCTTCACGGCGATGGTTCACCTGGCGGTCACCGGCACCGTGGACGGGAAGAACGTCGAATGGATGGAGAAGGTCAGCGATGCGCAATACAACCAACGCTAGGCGCTGCAAGGCCGGTGCGCTGGCCCTGGCCCTGTGCCTTGCCGCCGCGCTGTCCCATGCCGATACGGCACCACGGTGGTCCGCCAACATGAACACCAACCGCACCACCTCCGACACGCTATCGCTGCGCCAGCAGGCCATCGTCCCGATGGCGGCATTCGCAGCGGCCGGCGACATCGCCCGTCTGAACACTGCGCTCGAACAGGGGCTCGACGCCGGCCTCGCGGTCAACGACGCGAAGGAGATCCTGGTGCAGGTGTACGCCTATGCCGGATTCCCGCGCAGCCTCAATGCGCTCGGCGAGCTGATGAAGGTCGTCGAGGCTCGCAGGCAGCGTGGTGTTCAGGACCAGCCAGGTCGGCTGCCCTCGCGCCCGATTCCGACGGGCGACGCGCTGCTGGAAGCCGGCACGGCCAACCAGACGAAGCTCGCGGGTGCACCGGTCAAGGGCGCGTTGTTCGATTTCGCGCCGGCCATCGACGAATACCTCAAGACGCACCTCTTCGGCGATGTGTTCGAGCGCGACAACCTCGACTGGCAAAGCCGCGAACTGGCGACGGTCGGCATGCTGTCGGCGCTTGCGGGCGCCGAGTCCCAGCTTCAATCCCACATGCGCATCAGCATGAACGTGGGCATCACCGCGGCCCAGCTCGGCCAATTGGCCGAGGTGCTTGCACAGCGCGTCGACCCGGATGCCGCGCGAAGGGCGCGAGAGGCGCTGCATCGCGCGCTTGCCGCGCGCCCCGCACGCTGAACCGCATCAGGCGAGGTGAGCCAACCGGCCCGGGCGGCCCGCAGCGTCAACACCCTGTAACAGGATGTCTGTCCAATGCGTGCATCTCCCTTGCCGTCCCTCCAGGCGGACGAACCATGCCCGCGATCTCCGACCACAATCCCCCGACCCTCGCTTCCCCCCGCGCCAACGTTCTTGCCCGCCGCCTGCTGCTCACCTTCGGCGCGGTCGTCCTGCTGACGCTCGCTGGCGCCGGCATCGGCATCCGGTCGCTCGCCAAGGTCGACGAGGCGACGCGCGAGACCATCCTGCGAAGCGGCATCTCCGAGCGCATGGCCGAGGACGCCTACCGGCTCCAGTCCATCAATGCCGCGCGCTACAAGGCGATGGCGCTGAGCGCCGAGCCGGAGGTCGGCGAGATCCTGGCCGCCGACATCCAGGCGACCGACGCGCGGTTCCGCGTGCTGTTGCAGGACTTGGCCGATCGCCTGCACGCGGATACCGACCGCGAGCGGCTCGCGGCGACCGAAGCCGCGGCCCGCGACTTCGATGCCGCTGTCAAGGAGCTGGTGGCCGCGCGCGACTCGGGGCTGACCGAGCGCATCCGCACGGTGCATGCGAAGCGCTTCGAGCCCAGCGCCGCCGCATTGTTGGCAGCCGTGTCGGGACTCGCCGTCTCGCAGCGCGAAGCCATCGACGCGGCCGGCCGGCACATCGAGGAACTGAGCGGGTCGGCCCGCCTGGCGCTGGCGCTGTTCGGCGCCGCCGCCGTGCTGCTCGGGGGCGGGCTCGCGCTGTGGCTGGTGCGCAGCATCTGCCGCCCGATCCGGCTCGCGGGCGACACCGCGCAGCGCGTGGCGCGGCTGGACCTGCGCGACGACATCCGGGGCCATGCGCGCGACGAGGCCGGGCAGATGCTGCTTGCCCTCGGCGCCATGCAGGGCGCCCTGCGCCAACTGGTGGTGCGCGTGCGCGAGTCGGTGCAGGGCGTGCGCAGCGCCGCCGGCGAGATCGCGCATGGCAACGCGGACCTTTCGGCGCGCACCGAGTCCGCCGCCGCCAGCCTGCAGCAGACGGCCGCCGCGCTGGCGCAGCTGATGCACGGCGTGCGGCAGTCGAGCGAAGAGGCGGCGCACGCCGGCAAGATGGCGGACACCGCCGCCGCGGTGGCGGTGCAGGGCGGCGAGGCCATGTCGCAGGTGGTCGGCACCATGCAGGACATTCAGCGCGCCTCGCACAAGGTGGCCGACATCGTCGGCGTGATCGACGGCATTGCCTTCCAGACCAACATCCTGGCGCTGAACGCCGCCGTGGAAGCCGCGCGCGCCGGCGAGTCCGGCCGCGGCTTCGCGGTGGTGGCCGCCGAGGTGCGCCAGCTGGCGACGCGCTCGGCCGCCGCCGCGCGCGAGATCAAGGGCCTGATCGGCGACACCGTGCAGCGTGTCGAGACCGGCACCGCGCTGGTCGACGATGCGGGCCGCACCATGGCGCGCATCATGGACGCGGTCCAGCGGGCGGCCGGCACCCTCGGCACGATCACCGCCGCGGCCGAGGCGCAGAGCGCCGAGATCGCGCAGATCAACAGCGCGGTCGCGCGGCTGGACCGGATGACGCAGCAGAATGCCGCGCTGGTGGAGGAGTCGAGCGCGGCGTCGGAAGGCCTGCACGACCAGGCACGGGGCCTGGACGCGCTGATCAGCCGCTTCGTGCTGCCGGAGGATGGGCCTGTCGTGCCTACCGATGCGGCGCCACCGGCGCCGGCATCGGCCGTGGCGCCGTCGCGGCTGCGGCTGCGCGCGGCGGCGCTGCCAGCGATCGCCGGCTGATACCGTCGCGGCGCGCTCGCAGGCTGCGTGGTTCTTGCGGGCGTGGCTGTTCGACGCTGCAGGCTACGCAAGCACCGACATGCCGGACCTCAACGGCAACGAGAAGCATGCGGCGCTGCCCCGCGCACTGCCGACCACCACCATCCGTCCCGGCACGCTCCGCAACGGCGACCTGATGCTGTACGGCGCGCGGACCCTGGTCATCTTCTACAAGACCTTCGACTCGCCGTACCCGTACACCCGGCTCGGCCGCGTGGACGATACCGCCGAGGGAACCAGCCGTCCCATCGGCGCAGGCGCCGAACCCGCCGTGCGTCCCCGCACTGAGCCGTGTCAGGGTGCCACGAAAGACACCACCTTCACCGGCAGCTCCGGCGCCACCCACCTGTAGTCCGCACCCAAGGCATTGCGGTTGCTTGCGCCACCTTGCCATTGAAGATGGAGCAGGTCGGCCAAGGTCCAGCCCGCCCAGTCGGCGCGGAACGGCCGCTCGCCGATGCCGGGATGGGGTGCCCATTCCGGATCGTTGCGCCAGATGACCGTCGGTATCCGGTAGCCCGAGGCCGTCGAAGGGCTGTGGCCGGCATGGTCGCTGCCGTGGCCGACTTCCTGCCCGTGGTCCGACAGGTACATCCACGCCCGGTATTCGTTCGGACGGCCGATTCGGCGCGTGAGGTGCAGCGTCTCGGACACCACGAAGTCGTGATAGAGCATGGCCGAGTCGTACTCCTGCCGGAACTTTCGCACCCAGGCTGATCGGCCGCTCTTCTCGAGCCCTTCTTCGACATCGTCGATCCGGTCGTCGAAAGGGTTCTGCCCCTCCGGGAACCGAAGGCTGTAGTGCGGGTGCGCCCCCATCAGGTGGACCACGATCAGCTTGCGCTCGGCCGGGTCCTCGAGCGCTTCCTGCACGCAATCGAGCAGTTCGCCGTCGAGCGAGGCGCCGGCCCGTCCGGGCACGCGATTGACGATGTCGACCACGTTCGCGAGCTTGGCGTGCTGCTGTTCGATGGCGATGTCGTCGTGGTTGCTCATCCACCAGACCTTGTAGCCCGCAGCGCGTGCGAGCGCCAGGACATGCTGCGGCTCGTCGCTCTGCGGCTGGCCGAAATTGAACATGTTGCGCAGCGAGGGCAGGGTGCTCGCATCGACCGACCAGGCATGGCGCATGACGATCATCTTGTCTTTCAGCTGAGCCTTGTGCGCCTGCATGCGCGGCGTCGTGGCGCGCTGGTAGCCGTAGAGCGACATGTTGTCGCGATTGATGCTGTCGGTGATGACGAGCACGACGGTCGAAGGCCCTTCCTTCGCGATCACCGGCGCGACCGCGCGTGCGCGTGCGTGCGCCGTCTCGCGCTGTTTGTGCTGGTCGGCCCAGCTCGCGCGCAGCCGGTGCACCGTGTCGTGCCAGTGGGCCCAGTACATGACCGGATGAAGGCGGCGCCATGGCTTGCTGAGGTACGCGATGCTTCCCACGCTGAGCACCACGGCGACGAGCACGACAGCGCCGCGGGGCCAGCGATGTGCCTGGCGCGCGCCGTGAACCACTGACCGCGCCACGATCAGCGCGGCCACGACGATCGCGCCCGACCAGATCAACATGGCCCGCCAGTGCGTGGCCACGTATTCCCAGGTCTCGCGGCTGTTGGTGTTGGCCGCTGCGGCTTGCACGAACGAACTGTCCGGTGCGGCCTGGTAGGTGTCGAGCAGATAGGCGCGGAGCACGCCGTCGACCGCGAAAGCCATGGCCCAGAGCCAGACCGCAACGGTGCGGGCCCGGTGCAGCACCGGACTGCGTATCGGCCAGAGCATCCACGCCAGAGCGGGTGCAGCGAGCGCGATGAGCTGGGCGATGCGCCGCCCGTCATGGCCCAGCGCGATCATCGCGAGAAGGACAGCGGCCATCGACGAGCAGGCGAGCCAGGCACTTCGAGGCGGGGCGCGAGCGGGATCGCGGGGATGGTCGGCTTCGGGGTTCATGCGCGCTGGATTCTGGCAGAGCGAAAAAAACGGCCGCTTGCAACAGCCGGCCATCCAGCGGGGCATTGAGGTGCGCGTCCCTGCGTCATTGACGTCATCTTTGTTAACGCCGACGATCCAGCCCGGTGCGCCTGGCACCGGAGGAAAAGAGGACTGCTCGTCATGCGATTGAAAAAACTTCGCCGCGTGCTCATCGCACTCGGAAGCTGTGTGGTTCTTGCGGGCCTGTCGGCCTGCGGCGGGGGTGGTGGGGGCGGAGGTGGCGGCGGCGGCCTACCGATCCTGCCGCCGGTCGGCGGTGCGCCGGTGCAGCCCGCGCCCGCGCCCATCGGCGACGGCCGCGTGGTGTACGAGAACATCAAGTCGAGCGCGACCGGCGTGACCTATCCGGTCACGGTCTTCATTCCGTCTGCCTACGACTCGGGCAGCGATGCGTTTCCCACCATCTACGCGCTCGACGGCGATGCCACCAACGGGTTGCCCGACACGCGCTTCGAGAACCTCCGGAAGATCCTTTTGAAGCGGGGGACGAAGACGCTGCTCATCGGCATCGGCAACACCGCGCGCAGGCAGGAGGACTACAACTTTCCCGGTGCCGAGGCCTATCACGCGTTCCTTGCGAAGGACCTGATCCCCTTCGTCGAGTCCCGGTACCGCACCGACCCGAAGATGCGCATGCTCACGGGGCTCTCGACCAGCGGCAACCTCGCGGCGTCGGCGCTGTTCCTCGAAGCGCCCGACAACCTGGTCTTCTCGCATTTCATCTCGATCGAGGGCGCGTTCTGGCAGCAGCAGGCGCACCTCTACCAGCTGGAGCAGCAGATGTTCGACGCGCTGGCCGGACGGCCGCTGCCCGTCACGATGATCCTGGCCCACTGCGGCGACAAGTGCAACGGGCCGCAGGTGAAGGCGCTGTACCAGCGCATGGCGGACCGCCGCTACCCGGGGCTGCAGCTCGTCGAGACGGAGTTCGCGGCCAGCCACGTGGGCACGGACGTGCTCGCGTTCGAGGACGCGATCGTGCGGATCTTCAAGTAGCGCCAGGCAGCGACGCGGCGCCGCACGTCAGGCGGTGCCGTGCACCAACTGCTCGAACACGTCCGGCGCGCCCATCTGCCCGCCCTTGAGCATGATCTCCATGCCGTCGAGCGTTGCGTCGTCGCTGTGCACGCGGCACAGCGAGGCACCGGCGCCGAGGTCGGCGATGTACGAAAGCCCCCAGGCATCGAGCGCCTGCACGCCGTGGCTCGAGGTGTCGCCGCCCGCGATGCCGACGCGCCGCAGCGGCGCGCGCGCGAGCACCCGCGCCAGCAGCTCGCCGCCCGCGCGCGCGAGTGCCTGCGCATCGACTTCTGCCGCGGGCGCTTCGGAAGCGGGTGCGCGGGTGCATGCCAGCACATGGCGGCCGCGTGCGAGCCCTTGCGCGATCTCGTCTGCATGGCGCGCGAGCGTGGCGGCATCGCGCCGTGCGAGCGCGGGCGCATCGAGCCAGACGATGTCGAAAGAGCGCGCGGCCGCGACCTGGCGCGCGGTCACGGGCGACAGGCTTCCGGCCAGCACCAGCACGGGGCCGGAAGCCGGCGCCACGGGGGGCCGTTGCGCCGCGCGCGCTTCGGCATTGCGCGGTGCCATCGCGCTGCCCAAGGCATCGACCACGCTGCTCGGGCCCACGGCCAGCAGGGTGGCGCTGCGCGCACGTGCCCACAACACCTGGCCGATCGCCGCGAGCTGCGCCGCGTCGGCCACGTCGAACAGCACGGCCGGCGCTGCCGGCGCATCGAGCGCCTGATTCAGCGCAACGTCGATCGCTTCGGCGCCCTGCGCCGCGGCCGTGAAAGGCAGCGAGCCCACATCGGCCAGCCCCTGCTTCGCAAGGTGCAGCCGCAGGTCGGATTCGGCCATCGGCGTGACCGGATGCCGGCGCATCGTCGGATGCCGGTCGATGCGGAACACCTCGCCGCCGCTGCCCGCGGCCGCGAACAGATGGCCGAACAGGCAGTAGCGGCCCAGGTTCGGCTGGCCGCCGACGATCGCGGTCCATGGCGTGTCGACGGCCGCGCGCAGCACCTCGACCGCAGCGCCGATGGAACCGATGTGCGGTGCGCTGTCGAAGGTGGAACAAGTCTTGTAGTGCAGCACGCGCGCGCCTTTCAGCGCGCGGAAGAGTGCGGCCACGGGCCGCAGTTCGGCCTGCATCTCGTCGGGCGACATCGCGCGCGCAGCGCCCGCGATGCCGAGCACGTCGAGCGGGCCCGCGCGTTCGAGCCGCGCCGCGTCGGGCAGCTTGAGGAACAGCAGCGCACGCAGGCCCGCGCGCGCCGCGGTGCCGAGCGTGTCGGTGGCGCCGGTGAAGTCGTCGCCGTAGTAGACGACGGCCGGAGGCGGTAGCGTCATGGCTTGGCGAAGAACGCGAGTGCGCGCGCGAGTTCGCCGTCGCGCTCGGCCGCCTCGGCCAGCGGTACGCCCGCGCGTGCGGCCGCCCAGGCCTGGCGGATGCTCGTGACGCCGGCGGCCGCGCCGTCGGGATGCGCGAGGATGCCGCCGCCCGCCATGAAGAGCAGGTCGTCGCTGCCGACCGCGGCCCAGGTCGCGGGCACGGTGCCGGCCCACTGGCCCGACGAGAACGCCGGCATCACGCGGTCGTCCGTGGCGTCCGTCAAAGGCGTGTAGCAGTCTTGCGCCGATTCGATGACTTCGCTGTCGGGCTGCGAGAACTTGCCCTGCAGCCCGTGCACGTGCATGTGGTCGACGCCGGCCAGCCGCCAGAGCGTCTGGTAGGCCTGGAACGAGATGCCCAGGAGCGGATGGCGCGACAGCGCGCCATAGCCGTTGCGGTGCCCGTGCAGCGCCAGGCCGGTATGGCGCCGCAGGGTCTGGATGCCCGAATGGCCGCACCAGTTGAGGCTGGCCATCACGCACGAGCCGCCCTCGCGCTCGACGAGGTCGGCGTGGCGCTTCATCGCATCGGTCTCGTCGGTGATGTTGAAGGCCACCATCACATGCTTGCCGGTGCGCTGCTGGTGCGCGCGCACCACGGCCATCACCGCGGGCACGCGCTCGGCCAGCGGCGCATGCGCGGGGTCGGCGCAGACCTCGTCGTCCTTGATGAAGTCGACGCCGGCGGCGCAGAGCCGGCCCACCAGCTCGGCCGTCTCCGAAGCAGACAGCCCGACGTTCGGCTTGATGATCGTGCCGACCAGCGCACCGCTCGCCACGCCGGTGGCGCGCCGCGTGCCCGCAATGCCCACGCGCGGCATCTCGAACTGCGCGCGGTACGCGGCGGGAACCTGCAGCGATTCAAGCCGCAGGCCCGTCACTTCGCCCAGGTCGTAGAGGTTGCCCGAGACGGTGGCCGCGAGCGTCGGCAGGTTGGCGCCGATGTTCGCCACCGGGAACGAGATGTCGACCTGCGCGCGCCGCCAGGGCCCGCGCGTTCCCTTGCGTTCGAGCAGCGCGTTCGGCAGGCTCGGCGCTGCAACGGATTCCAGCTCGGTGATCGCCTCGACCGTGGCGCGCGCACGTGCGCGCAGCGCATCGGTCTCGCCCTCGACCCGCGTGAAGGTGCCGCACGACTGCTCGCCGGCCATCACCTCGGCCACGGCCGCAGGGTCGACCGGCGTCTCGATCAGGTAGCGCGCGCGGATGCGTTCGGCCGCCATCGTGCTCACAGCTTGCTCAGGTCGGGGAAGGGCCGCACCGGTTCGCTGCCGTCCCAGCCCTCGGAGGCGCTGCGGATCAGGTCGAACATCTTGCCCTTGGGCCCCGCCACTTCGGACAGCTCGATCACCGTGCCCGGGTGGTACTCGGTGTCGAAGTAGATGAAGCGTCCGCGCACGCCCACTTCGCCGCTCATCACGGGCTTGAAGCCCTGCGCGGTCAGGCGCGCGAGGTCGGCGTCGTAGTCGGCGGTCCAGTAGGCCACGTGCTGCAGCCCGGTGCGGCCGGCCTGCAGGAAGTCGCGGTACATCGAGGGCACATCGTTGCGCGTCTGGATCAGCTCGACCTGCACATAGCCCGAGTTGGCGAGCGCCACCGAGTTGTGGGGCTCGTGCGCCTCGCCGTTGTAGCGGTAGTTTTGGATCGGCACCTTGGGGTTGTAGAACCACGGGCCCACGCCCAGCTTGGTGCTCCAGTAGTCCATGGCGGCCTCGATGTCGTGCACGACATAGCCCAGCTGGCGGATCTCGCCGAGAAATCGACTCATTGCGGTTGGCTCCGGTGATGTGAGTGTGTTGTTGTGTGGAATCTGCGAAAAATCAGAACTTCAGGAAGCCGGTCGAGAACCACGGGAACGCGGCCACGATCACCAGGCCCACCAGCATCGCGGCGATGTAGCCCCAGATGTGGCGAATGCCCTCGTCGGGGTTGACCTTGCTCACGGCGCAGGCGCCGTAGTAGCCGACGCCGAAGGGCGGCGCGAACAGGCCGATGCCCATCGCGAAGATCACGACCATCGCGTAGTGCACCTCGTGCACGCCCGCGGCCTTGGCAATGGGGAACAGCAGCGGCCCGAACAGCACGATCGCCGGAATGCCCTCGAGCACGCTGCCCAGCACGATGAACGCGACGATCGACACCGCCAGGAAGCCGTAGCTGCCGCCGGGCAATGCGGCCATGATGCGGGCCAGGTCCTGCGAGAAGCCCGATTGCGTCAGGCCCCAGGCCATGGCCGTGGCGCAGCCGACGATGAAGATGATCGCGCCTGAGAGCGAGGCGGTGTCGACCAGCATCGGCTTGATGCGCTGCCAGTCGAACTGCCGGTACACGAACAGGCCGACCAGTGCCGAGTAGACGATGCCGATGGTCGACACCTCGGTGGCGGTGGCCACGCCCTCGACCACGGCGGCGCGGATCACGAAGGGCAGCAGCACCGCGGGCAGCGCCACCAGCAGCAGCTTGCCGATCTCGCGTTTGCTGTGGCGCGCGACGCCGCTCAGGTCTTCATGCCGGTAGCGCCACCACACCACCACGCACAGTGCGGCGCCGAGCACCACCGCGGGCAGCAGGCCGCCCGTGAACAGCGCGGCGATCGAGATGCCCGTGACCGAGCCGATGGTGATCAGCACGATGGACGGCGGAATGGTCTCGGTCTGCGCGCCCGTGGCCGACAGCAGCGCCACCAGGTCGCCGGGCTTGGCGCCGCGCTTGACCATCTCGGGGAACAGCACCGGCGCAATGGCGGCCATGTCGGCGATCTTGGAGCCCGAGATGCCCGACACCAGGTACATCGCGCCGATCAGCACATACGAGAGGCCGCCGCGCACATGGCCCAGCAGGCTCGCGAGAAACTGGATCATCGCGCGCGCCATGCCCGTCATCTCGATCAGCGCGCCCAGGAAGATGAAGAGCGGCACCGCGAGCAGGATCAGGTGCGACATGCCCTCGTCGAGCCGGCCCACCATCACCAGCAGCGGCGTGCGCGTGGTGAGCGCCAGGTAGCCGAAGGTGGCGAGCGCGAACGAGAACGCGATCGGCACGCCCGACAGCACCGTGGCCGCGACCACCACCACGAAGAAGATCACCAGGTTGAACTTGCCGAGCGACGCGAACAGCGGCGCCGCGAGCCAGAAGGCCGCCACCAGCGCGGCCATGCCGAGCAGCGCGACCGCGATCTGCCGGCCGCTGCAGATGCGCAGCAGCCGCAGCAGCGCCATCACCAGCATGATGCCGATGCCCGCCGGAATGGCAGCGGCGCGCCAGGCGTTGCTGATCTCGAGCGCGGGCGTGACGATGAACGACTCTTCGTACGCGTAGTCGACCGACGGCCAGACGATCAGCACCAAAAACGCGATCGACGCCGCGATGGCGAACGCGTCGAGCATCGCGCGCGTCGACGGCTGCACCTTCTGCAGCAGCGCCGTCATGCGCATGTGCTCGCCGCGCCGCAGCGCCACCACGGCACCGAGCATCGACAGCCAGAGGAACAGGATGGAGGCGAGCTCGTCCGACCACACCAGCGGTGCATGGAACACGTAGCGCGACACCACGCCCGCGAACAGCACGCCGATCTCGGCCAGCACCAGCAGCGCAGCCACGGCCTCGACCGCGCCGCCCAGCACGCGGTCGGCGCGCGCGGCCAGGCCGCTCAGCGCGTTGGCGCGCGCCCCGGCGCCTGCGTCGCCACCGGGAAGGGGCAGCGCGTCGTAAGTGGATTCATGCACCATGGCGGATCAGGCCAGCTTGCCCACGGCGCCTTCGAGCAGCGCCCACGCGTCGGCGCCGAAGCGGCCCTTCCACTCGCCGTAGAAGCCCGACTCGCGCAGCTTGGCGCGGAAGCTGTCGGCCGCGGGGCGGTTGATGGCGAGGCCCTTGGCCTGCAGGTCGCCGACCACCGATTCATTGAGCTTCTTGATGTCGTCGCGCTGCTGCATGCCGGCGTCGTTGATCGCGCGCGCCACGATGGTCTTCAGGTCGTCGGGCAGGGCCTGCCAGGCGCGGCCGTTGGCGATGAACCAGTAGCCGTCCCAGATGTGGTTGGTGAGCGAGCAGAACTTCTGCACCTCGAACAGCTTGGCCACCTGGATGATCGGCAGCGGGTTCTCCTGCGCATCGACGATCTTCGTCTGCAGCGCCGAATACACCTCGCTGAACTGCAGGCTCGCGGGCGCGGCGCCCAGGCCCTTGAACATCGAGATCGACAGCGGGCTCACCGGCACGCGGATCTTCAGGCCGTCCATGTCCTGCGCGTTCGCGACCGCGGCTTTGCTGCTGGTGGTCTGGCGGAAGCCGTTGTCCCACATCTTGTCGAACGCGTAGAGGCGCGACTTGGCGATGGCGGCGCGCACGTGCGCGCCGAGCTTGCCGTCCATCGCGGCCCACACCTGGCTGTAGTCGTTGAAGGCGAAGCCGACCGCATTGATGGCCGCCACCGGCACCAAGGTGGCGATCACCAGCGCCGACGGCGTGAAGAACTCGATGCCGCCCGAGCGCACCTGCGCCAGCATGTCGGTGTCGCCGCCGAGCTGGTTGTTGGGGAAGATCTTGATCTCGACCCGGCCCTTGGTTTCCTTGGCGATGCGGTCGGCCGCTTCCTGCGCGCGGATGTTCAGCGGATGGCTCAGCGGCAGGTTGTTGCCGTACTTGTACGAGAACTCGGCCGCGCGCGCGATGCGCGGCACGGCCGAGACGATGCCGGCGGCCGGCAGGGCGGAAAGCGTGCGCAAGGCACTGCGACGGGTCAGCGAGGTCATGTCTATGTCTCCAGAAACTTCGGAATGCGGATGATGCAATCTGATGCATTGTCTTGCTCAGGCCACAGGGAAGATAAAAGGATGCATCATCCGGGTCAAACTCGACGATGATGGTTTTTGATGTATGCGGGATAACCCTTCACTCCCTTCCGACGCGCGCCGCGCGCGCGTGATCGACATCGCGCGGGCGGCGCAGGTGTCGACCGCGACCGTCGATCGCGTGCTCAACCGGCGCCCCGGCGTGCGCGACGCCACCGTGCAGCGCGTGCTCAAGGCCGCGGGCGACCTCGACTACCTGCCGGGCCCCGCGCTCTATGCCGCGCTCACGCCGCCGCCGCTGCGGCTGGTGTTCTTGCTACCGGCCGGTACCAACCGCTTCATCCGCATGCTCGGCGACATGGTGGGCTACTCGCAGGAGCACTGGACGCCGTTCAACGTGCAGTGCCGCACCGTGTTCATCGAGAGCTTCAATCCGCACGAGCTGGCCGACGCGCTGCGGCGCCACGGGCAGCGCTGCGACGGCATTGCGATGATGGCGCTCGAACATCCCGCGGTGCGCGAGGCGGTGGCCGCGCTGGCGGCGCGCGGCCTGCCGGTGGTCACCTTGATTTCCGACCTGTCGAACTCCGAGCGTGCCGCGTTCGTGGGCCTCGACAACCGCGCGGCCGGCCGCACCGCGGGCTACCTGATCGGCCGCTTCATCGGCGCGCGCGCCGCCAAGGTCGCGCTCATCGCGGGCAGCCTGAGCTACAAGGCGCACGAGGAGCGCGAGGCCGGCTTCCTGCACGTGATCGACGAGATGTTCCCCAAGCTCGAGGTCGTCGGCCTGCGCGAAGGGCAGGACGACGCCGGCAAGAACTACCGCCAGACGCGCGCGCTGCTCGAGCAGCATCCCGACATGGGCGGCATCTACAACATCGGCGGCGCCTCCGACGGCGTGGCGCGCGCGCTGAAGGAGGCCGGGCGCGAGCAGAAGGTCGTCTTCATCGGGCACGGGCTCACGCCCGACACGCGCACGTTGCTGATCGACGGCAGCATGGACGCGGTGATCACGCAGAGCCCGCACACCACGCTGATGAATTGCGTGCGCATCTTCGCCAACCTGCGCGACGGGCGCGAGGCGCTCAGCGGCGTGGAGACCACGCGCAGCCAGGTGATCTTCAGGGAGAACCTGCCGTAACCGTGCGCGCTGGCCAGCTACGCACGCAGGACCTTCTCCATCGGCTTGCCCTTGGCCAGCTCGTCGACCAGCTTGTCGAGGTAGCGGATCTTCTGCATCAGCGGGTCGTCGACCTCCTCGACGCGGACACCGCAGACCACACCCTTGATCAGCGCGCTGTTCGGATGCAGGGCCGGCGCCTCGCGGAAGAAGGTCTCGAAGTCGTTCTGCTGCGCGATCTGCTGCCGGAGCCCGGCCTCGTCGTAGCCAGTGAGCCAGCGGATCACCTCGTCGACTTCTTCCTGCGTGCGGTTCTTGCGCTGCGCCTTCTGGACGTACAGCGGGTACACCTTCGCGAACGGCGTCGTGAAAATTCGATGCGTTGCCATCGTGGTTCTCCTGGATTCGAACGGAGGTCGTGTTGAACATCGTTCGATGTGGTTAGCCTCGGGGCCGATCGCCATCTTGCACATCGGGCTGTTCCTCATCTCCGAGCCCGCCAAGATCCTCGGGCCACAAAAGCCTGTGCGTGTTCAGGGACCTCTGGAATGCATTGCACCGCTTCATCAGTTCGATGGTGGCATCAAGGTCGCCGTAGCTGAACGCTGCGGTCCACCCTTGGATCCTGGTCATCACATCGAGGTACGGCTCAGCGCGAGAGGCCCTCGTCAACTCCCGCAGGCAGTCCAGGTACTGCTCGCGATAGAGCGTCGGGATGATGATTCTGGTCTCGCCAGCTGCGCTTAGCTCCGAGTTCATCACCAGCCTTGCCAACCGGCCGTTGCCATCATTGAAGGGATGGATCTCCGAAACGATGAACATCGCGAGGAGCGCGCGCGGCAATCCCGCGTCGACGTCATGCAAGAGCAGGCCCGCCTCCCGCAGGGTGCCTACGACGAGCCGCGGCTCAACGAAGGTTGTGTTGCCGGCAATGTTGCGCACCGCCTTGAATTCCCCCGGAAGCACTTCCGGACGGGCAGCCATCATCAAGGCATGCCTCTCGCGCAGGATCTCTTCGAAGGTCTTGATGTCCGTGATGGCGCGAGCCCGCCACGCCGGATTTCGCGCTTGGTCGAAGGCGCCTTTGATGTCGTGGGAGTCTTTCGGCCGCAGCTCGCTGATCTTTCCATCGAGTGCGATCGCGCGAGCCTCGGCAACCTCGAACTCGGTTCCTTCGATGAAGTTGCTGAAGTACGACTCGAGGAAGGCGAAGTGTGTTGTCGCCGGCGCGGTGCCTGCGATGTCTGCGATGCGCGGCAGATCTCTGACCTTGAGGATCTGGACCAGGCTGTGAAACAGGTCCATGCGGGGCGCGTCATACCCCCTTGCGCGTCCCGCACCTTGGGACGTGGCCATCTTTCGATCCGGCCGTGTTCCCAGGATCGCGCCCATCAGGCGATCCAGCGCATCCAGGCGCGACTTCGGCGTTTTGAGCAGCGCACCGACCTGCCGCACGCGGTCGCGCAGTTCAAGAAATGCCGGTTCGCCGCGCGAGTCGCAGATCGAGATGAGCCTGTCTTCAAGCTCCTGGGCGCTGACATTGCGAGGATATTCAGGGTCGCGCTCGCGCGGAGCTGGAGCCAGCGCGTCCAGCAGCATGCGCTCCCTGCTCGGGAAGTAGAGTTCACGCCCCTGGATCTTGGCGTCTCCGTCGACCGGTCCGGCGCCTTCGGACAGCACGATCTTCAAGCCAGGCAGTTCGACCACCCGGCGGTAGCCGGCGGCAAGGTAGATCGTGGCGCCCGAGAGGCCGTCGAAGGCGCTTCGGAACGCGACCACGGCGCCGGGGAAAAGGGCGGCGAGAACACGGGCCTTTTCGCGCCTGAACAGCGCTGGCCATTCCGCCTCAGGCAGTGGCGTAGCGATGCCCGCGCGCACGCGGTTCAGCTCGCCCGCGGCCACCCGACGTTGCACAGCGCGCTGCTCGGCGGGGGACAACTCTGCATTCAGATAGAGAAGGTCGTCTTGTCGCATTTTTTCTCCCTTGTCCCGCATGCGGGTGGTGATTTGTCGTAAATATTAGCGACATTTGTCGGAATCGTCGCATTTTTCAACTGCGCCTACGCTACCAAGCTCGTCGAATGGCGCGACACAGATGGCGATAAACGTGAAAATTCCCGAAATTCGGGGTCCCTGCGGTGCACTCAAGGCCAAAAATTGCGACAGATGACGCGAAGGATCTGCGTTCTCCCCAATGAAAATCGACAGAACCCCACCAGACAAACGCAGGAGCAAGCAAGCAATGTACGAAGAGAAATTCATGAAGCAGGCGCTGGCGCTTTCAGCGCGCGCCATCGCGGAGCCCGGCACCGAGCCCTTCGGCGCGGTGGTGGTGAAGGATGGGCAGGTGGTCGGCGAGGGCTTCAACCATTCGGTCGCCCATTTCGACCCGACCTCGCATGGGGAGATCGAAGCGATCCGCGACGCCTGCCGGCGCCTGCAGCGGGTGGACCTGGCCGGCTGCGAGATGTATTCCTCGTGCGAGCCTTGCGCGATGTGCGTCGCCGCGATGCGGGTGGCGGGCATCCGCCGCCTGTTCTATGCGGCCTCGCTGGCGCAATCGGGCGCGGCGTTCGATGGCTTGCCGGTCGCGGCCCGCCATCCGATCGACGTGGATGACCTGCGCCGCGTGGCGGGCGCGCCGCTGGAGGCCGGCTTGACCATTGCCGAGCAGCATGCTGCGCAGGAGGCGATCGACATCCTCGAAGCATGGGCCGGCCCGCGCAAGGCTAGCGCGGCGCCTTGACCCCTGCCGCCGTGAGCCGCCGGTACTGCGACGGCGAATGGCCCACGGCACGCGTGAAGAACTTGCTGAAGTAGGCCGGGTCCTGGTAGCCGAGCGCGGCGCTCACTTCGAGCACGGACATGGGCGTGTAGGCGATCAGCCGCCGGGCCTCGAGCATGAGGCGCTCATGCAGCAACTGCAGCGCGGACTGCCGCGTCCGGTTGCGGCAGCAGCGGCTCAGGTGGTCGGCCGTCACGCCCAGCGCCTGGGCATAGAAGGGCAGGCCGCGCTGCTCGCGGAAGTGCTGCTCGGCCAGCGCGCGAAAGCGCTGCACCAGCGCGTCGCGTTCGCCGGGGGCCCGCGCCTGCTGGATCCGCTCGCCGTGCAGGCGCAGCAGCCGCACCGCGAGCAGCGTGGCGGTGGCCAGCAGCGCGGCCACCCGTCCCGAGCCTTGCCCGTGGAACTCGCGCGCGAGCATGCCGAAGAGCGTGGCGCAATCGGTGCGCGCTTCGGGGGCCAGCGCCGTCAGCACGAACGACTGGCCCAGGCCCGCGTCGGCGAGGTCGGTGCCTGCGAGCAACTGCTGCAGGGTCGCGCTCGGAATGGTGAGCTGGTGCCCCTTGGTCTCGCGCGTGTGGCGGAAGCCGTGCATAGCGCCGGGCGCGATGAACAGGATCGCAGGGGCTTCGGCTTCCACCGCGCGTGCGTCCACCATGCCGCTGATGCGGCCCTGCTCGATGAACTGGATCTGGTGCAGGCCTTCGTGCCGGTGGGCCGGAATCGTCCAGTCCATTTCCCGGCCGCGCACCGCCACCGGCTCGTAGTGCAGGCAGTCGTCGGGCTGTTCATGGCGAACTTCCCGAAAGGGAACAAGGAGCAGGGGCGCGGCGGCGGGCTTCATGGCGGGCGGATGATCGATGCCGGAAAACTACCCGCCGCAGTGCGATTTGTCCATTCGCAGCAGCCCGCGCTGGCCTCACGATCCAGGCACCCAAACGGGGACGCAGACCCCGGCACAGGAGACAAGCCATGGACCGCAGAGACTTTCTTCATCTTCTTCAGGCCGGCGCGGCCGTGGCCGGGCTCGCGCCTGCCGGCCGCGCATTCGCGCAACAGCAGTTGCCCGGCAATGCGTCGATCGTCTCGGGCTTTCCTGCGGGCGGCATGGGCGACCATGTGGCGCGGCCGCTCGCTGAAAAGCTGCGCGGCAAGTACGCCGCCAGCGTGGTGGTGGAAGCGAAGACCGGCGCCGGCGGGCGCATTGCCGTGGAGCACGTCAAGCGCGCGGCGCCCGACGGGCTGACGATCCTGCAGATCCCCAGCTCGCCGATGACGCTGTATCCGAACACCTACAAGAAGCTGAACTACGACCCGCTCGCCGACTTCGTGCCGGTGACCAGCACGGTCGACTACGCCTTCGTGCTGACGGCCGGGCCGGGCCTGCCCGCGGAGGTGAAGACCGTTGCCGACTGCGTGCAATGGGCCAAGGCGCATCCG
>CAMLCW010000032.1 GCA_946478645.1 uncultured Variovorax sp. | reverse complement strand
ACACGCCGGGCGCGAACTTCAACGGCACCGACAGCTTCACCGTCGTCGTCAGCGATGGCCATGGCGGCACCGTGACCAGCACGGTGGACGTCACGATCACGCCGGCCAACGATGCGCCGACCGTGCCGAACTACACGCTGACCACGCCCGAAGACACGCCCGTGGGCGGCAAGGTGACCGGCATTGATCTCGACGGCGACAGCCTGAGCTACGTGGTGGGCACGCCGCCGGCCAATGGCTCCGTGGTCGTGAATGCCGACGGCACCTACACGTACACGCCGGGCGCGAACTTCAACGGCACCGACAGCTTCACCGTCGTCGTCAGCGACGGCAACGGCGGCACCGTGACCAGCACGGTGGACGTGACGGTCACCCCGACCCAAGACCCACCCACCGTTCCGAACTACACGGTGACCACGCCAGAGGACACGCCCGTCGCCGGCAAGGTGACCGGTGTCGACCTGGACGGCGACAGCCTGAGCTACGCGTTGGACACGTCGCCTGCCAACGGCACCGTCGTCGTCAACCCCGACGGCACCTACACCTACACGCCGGGCGCGAACTTCAACGGCACGGACAGCTTCACGGTCACGGTGAGTGACGGCAATGGCGGCACGGTCACCAGCACGGTCGACGTGACGGTCAGCCCGGTCAACGATGCGCCGGTGTTCATCGGCGACGACAACAACCCGACGGGCAGCTATTCGTTCTCGTACGACGAAAACAGCACGGAGACCGATGTCCTTGGTGTCGTGCGAACCACGGACGTCGACAGCCCTTCGGCGACTTACGCCATCACGGCGGGCAACGAAAACGGGTGGTATGCCATCGACGCCAATGGCCGCATCACCCTGACTGCGGCAGGCGTGAGTGCGCAGGCCAACAACTATGAAGCAGGGCCCAATGTCCACGCGCTGACCGTGCGGGCCAGCGATGGCGCCGGCGGCACAAGGGACATCACCGTCACCCTGTCGGAGCAGGACCGCAACGAAGCGCCGACTTTGAGCGCGACCTCGGCGGGCCCTGTCTACGAGGACGCCCTGCCGGGCGGCATCTACACAGGCTCGGACCACGCCGCCGTGACCCAGGGAACACTCTCGATCGCCGACGGCGACGCGGGCACGGTGCCCACCGATCTGATCGTGTCGCTCGGCGGGCCTGCAGGCATCACTGCGAAGGGCCAGCCCGTGACCTGGAGCTGGGATGCCGGCACCAGCACTCTGACGGGCAGCGCGGTGATCGGCGGGGTCGTGACCTCGATCATGACGGTGCAGGTGGGCGCGGTGACCCAGACAAGCGCCGGCAACTTTGCTGCGACGTACACCGCGACCCTGACGGGTCCGATGGACCACCCCGCGAGTGGCGAGGACGCGCTGTCCCTGGCCTTCACTGCCTCGGTCGGCGACGGTGTGAACAACAGCGCGCCCGCGTCGTTCAACGTCCGTGTGGAGGATGACGCGCCGGTGCTCGGCGACGGTCAGACTTCCGTGAACATCGAGCCGCTGCAGACGAACCTGATGGTGGTGCTGGACCTGTCGGGCAGCATGGCCAACGAGTCTCCCACCCGGCTCCAGCGCGCCAAGGAAGCCATCCAGAACCTGATCCAGGGCTATGACGATTACGGCGACGTGAAGGTCAAGCTGGTGACGTTCAGCACGAGCGGTCAGGCATACGCAACCTGGATGGACGCGGGAACCGCGATCTCGACCATCAATGCGCTGTCCTCCAATGGAACGACCAACTACTGGTCCGCGCTGCAGGCAGCCATGGGGGCCAACGGCTTCGATTCCGCTGGCAAGCTGGTCGGCCCCGACGTTCAGAACATCTCGTACTTCTTCACGGACGGCGAGCCCAACGCCGGCGCAGAAATCAACGCGACCCGAGAGGCGGCCTGGAGCACGTTTCTGGCCGATCGGGACATCAATTCGTACGCGATCGGCATCGGCAACAGCCTGAACGCCGGACACGCGGCGCAGGTCAACCCGATTGCCTACGACGGCAGCACGGAACCAGGTGGAACCGACAAGAACGGGCTGATCATCAGGGACACCAGCGAGCTCGACGACGTGCTCCAGGGCACCATCAGCCCACCGGCTGTGGGCAACCTGCTGACCGGCGGCCTCGGCGAAGGCCAGGGGTTCGGTGGCGATGGTGGCTATGTCTCGACCATGACGGTCGATGGCGATGTCTACACCTACGACACCCTTACCGGCAAGCTGACCGTGACGCCGGACGGCAGCGCACCCGACTACGTCTTCGACTCGGTCGCCAAGATCGTGACGGTGACCACGCAGGCAGGCGGGACGCTGTCCGTGGAGTTCGAGACGGGCGAATTCAACTATCAGGCGTTGCCGGCCAACTACTCGGAGACCATCACGTACGAGGTCACGGACCGCGATGGCGATGTGAGCAACATGGCGACCCAGACGCTGAACATCACGTTCGGCAGTCCGCCAGTCTCGGCCTTCAGCTTCGCAGCCGCGGATTCACTGGGGCTGCAGGCGATCGACGCGCTCGAAGCACCCGACAACGCGGGCCAGCGCGACGATGCGGATTGGAAGACGGATCTGCTGAGTTCCGGTGGCACCACCGCGTCGTCGTTCGACGGCCTGCTCGACGCAGCCTTTCCTCCGCTGCACACGACCATGCAAGCCAATGCGGCGACGGGCGTTGCATCGGGAGGCGAAGACGCGACAGCCTTCGTTGCACCGGTGGCCACCGCGCTGGACGACGAGCTGCACCATGCGGCGGCGATGTATGCCTAGCGGTCACTGAGAAGGGCGGCGCTGCTGCGCGGCGGCGCCTGCCGCTGCCGGCGGGCGCACGCGTTTCGCGCAGCCATTCGTCCGATCGTTTTTTCAGTTCTTATTCCATGCTTCCTTTTCTTACTGGCGCTCCGCGCAAGCGCACGACTGCGCTTGCAGCGGTCGGTGCTTGCCTGCTGGCACTCGCGGGCGTGGCACAGGCGCAGTCCACCCCATTGAGCCTGCCCCAGGCCATGCGCGCTGCCGTCGAATGGCACCCCAGCGTGCGGACCACCTCGCAGCAGATCCTCCAGGCGGCAGAGGGCATCGAGACGGCGCGTGCGGGCTACTACCCTCAAGTCCGCGGCGGCATCAACTCGCAGCTCAGCAATCGCAACATCGGCGCCTATGAGAGCCGCCGGCTGAACACGATCGACCTCTCCGTGTCCCAAATGCTCTACGACTTCGGGAAGGTCGCGAGCGCGGTGAACCAGGCGGAGGCGTCGGTCGCCGCCACGAAGGCGCAGTCTCAGCTGTCCGCGGACGAGGTGGCGCGAGAGACGGCGTTCTCCTGGATCGAGATCCACCGCCAGAAAGAGCTGGGCGAGATCGCACGCGAGCAGATCCGCGGCGTTCAGGCGCTGACGGATCTGGTGCTCGAACGCGCCCGAAAAGGCGCCAGCTCGCGCTCGGACGTGGCTCAGGCCCAGTCGCGCGTCGAGGCGGCGCGTGCGCAACAGCTGACTGCCGACTCACAGTTCACCCGTTGGCGCGTCAACCTGATGCACCTCACGGGCTCGCGCGCGCCGGTCGACATCACCGATACGCCGCCGGCTGCACTCGATGGCGCTTGCCGGGCGGGCATGGGCACGCAAGAGGTCAATCCACCCGCGGTACGGCTTGCCGAAGCGCAACGCGAAATTGCCAAGGCGGACCTTCGCGCGGCCGAGGCGCAACTGCTGCCCACGCTGTCGCTCGAAGGCTCGGTCGGTCGAGGGATCGATGCCCGTTCGCGGCTGCCCGGGGAAAACGGCCTGAATACCACCGTCGGCCTGAACTTCTCCGCGCCGCTCTACGAGGGCGGTGGCAACCAGGCGCGCAAGCGCGCCGCCGCCTACGCGCTGAGCGCGGCGGACGCAGCGCGAGCCCAGGCAGAGCTGGTTGCACGCCAGTCGCTGGAGGATGCCGTTGCCCAGTCGCAAGGCCAGGTCCAGCGCCTGCCCGTGCTGGCCGCCCGGGCCGACAGCATCCGTTCCACGCGTGACCTGTACAAGCAACAGTACCTGCAGTTGGGCACGCGCTCGCTCCTGGACCTGCTCAACGCGGAGCAGGAATACCACGCCGTGCGTTTCGAGCAGGCCGAAAGCGCGCACGAGTTGCAGCGCCTCTCGGTGCAATGTCTCTACCAGACCGGGCAACTGCGCGCGGTATTCGGCCTCGACGATCTGCATGTCCGTGCTTCCGGGAGCGTGCGATGAGTGCCACCGTCTCGCCCGTCGGCGACAACGACCAGGCCGCGGCCACCGCGGCAACGGCTGCGCGCGGTCTCTCCGGCCTCGCGCTGGGCTGGATCGATGCCGTGCTGGCCGTGGCCGCCCACTACCAGCTGGATGCTTCGCGCGAACGCATCCGCGTCGCGGCGGATTGGAGCGGCAGCCTGACGCTGGAAGAGAGCGTGCGTCAAATGGCGCAGCAGGCCGGGCTCGCACTGCGCCAGGTCGAGCCTCGCCTCGACGCACTCAGTCCGTGGCGTCTGCCGGTGGTCGTTCAGCTCGCCGGCGATCAGGTGGCCGTGGTGACGGCCATCACGGCCGACGGGCTGCGCCTGGCCTTCTGCGGAGACCAGGGCGCAGAAAGCACGCGCACGGTCGAAGAGCTGCAGCCTCATGTGCAGACGCTCACCGTGCTTCGCCCGCTGCAGTCCGCACCCGATTCGCGCGTGGACGGCTATATCAAGCCGGTCGAACGCCACTGGCTGCGCCGTATCGTGCTGGCCGATCTGCGGCCCTTCGCGCACATCCTGATCGCGTCGTTCATCACGAACCTGATGGCGCTCGGCGGCGTGCTGTTCTCCATGCAGGTCTACGACCGCGTTGTGCCCGCACAGTCCGAGCCGACGCTCTGGGTGTTGTTCGGCGGCGTTGTGCTGTCGCTGCTCTTCGCATCGATGATGCGCGGTGCACGCATGCGCATCACCGATGTGCTTGGCAAGCGTGCCGACCTGCGGATCTCTGACCGCGTGTTCGGGCATGCGCTGCGCGTCCGGAACACTGCGCGCCCGCGTGCCACCGGTACCTTCATCTCGCAAGTCAGGGAGCTGGAGCCGGTGCGCGAAATGCTCACGTCCACGACGATCACCGCCGCGGCGGACCTGCCGTTCTTCCTGCTGTTCAGTGTGGTGTTCTGGTTCATCGGCGGCCCGCTGGTGCTGGTGCCGCTTGCGGCGTTCGCGTTGCTGCTGCTGCCGAGCCTGCTGGCGCAGCGCAGATTGCGCGAGCTCGCACAGGCCAGCATGCGCGAGTCGTCGCTGCGCAACGCGATGCTGGTCGAGGCGGTGCAGGGCATCGAGGACATCAAGGTGCTCCAGGCGGAACCCCGCTTCCAGAATCAGTGGAACCACTACAACGCGGTCAACGCGGAATCGGGCCTGAAGCTGCGGGCACTTCTCAACGGCCTGAACAACTGGATGCAAACGGTACAAGGAGGCGCGTTCGCGGTCGTGATCTTCTTCGGTGCGCCGATGGTGATTGCCGGCGAGATGAGCACGGGCGTGCTGGTGGCCGCCTCCATCCTCGTGAGCCGCATGCTGGCCCCGCTGGCGGGCGTGACCCAGGTGCTCAACCGCTGGCAGCAAGCGCGCGTGGCGAGCCAGGGCTTGGACCAGCTGATGCAACTGCCGGTTGACCATGCGCCCGACAGTACGCGCATCCATCGGCCGGCCCTCCAGGGCGAGTACGAGTTCCGCGAGGCTGCTTTCTCCCATGACGGCCGAACGCAGGCGCTCAGCGTGAAGGCGCTGAAGATTCTTCCGGGCGAGCGCATCGCGTTGCTGGGGCGCAATGGCGCGGGCAAGTCCACGCTGTTGCAGGCCCTGTCGGGCCTGCTGGAACCCAAGGCCGGCATGGTCCTGCTCGATCGCGTGGCGCTGTCGCACATCGACCCCGCCGACGTGCGCCGCGACGTCGCATTGCTGACGCAGAACGCGCGGCTTTTCCATGGGACGCTGCGGGAGAATCTCACGCTGGGTGCACCGCATGCCACCGACGCCGAGCTGGTCGATGCGTTGCAGGCCGTGGGCGCATGGTCGTTCGTGCGGCAGCTTGCCGCGGGCATGGACCATCCGGTGCAAGAGGGCGGGCTCGGCCTGTCCGGCGGGCAGCGGCAGAGCCTGCTTCTGGCCCGCCTGATTCTGCGCGAGCCGCGTGTGCTGCTGCTTGACGAGCCGACGGCCATGCTCGACGAAGTCTCGGAACGCGAGGTCATCGCGAAACTGCGCACGCTGGCGCCCGGTCGGACGCTCGTCGTGGCAACCCACCGTCCCGCCGTGCTGGATGCTGTCGACCGGGTCATCGTGGTCGACCGGGGCGCCATCGTGATGGACGGCGCGCGGGACCACGTTCTCGCGCAACTGCGCAAAGGTGCGTCCGCGGGCCATTCGGAAACTGCCGTGCAGGCGCAAGAGCCACGGGCCATTCATCGTGTGGAACTGCAAGGCCAGCCGGTGCGCAGGCAGGACGGGCCATCGGGGAGAAATGCATCGTGAACACCGTTCTGACAAAAAGGCCGGGCACCGCGGCGGATCGTCGCGCGCCGCGGGCCTCCGGGCTTCCCACGTTGGACGACCATGACGAAGTCCGCGCCAGCCAGTCGGGCCGCGTCGTGTGGCTGGTCGCGTTGTTCCTGGCGGCGTTCTTCGCCTGGGCCTGGTTCTTCCAGATCGACGAGGTCTCCAGCGGCACCGGCAAGGTGATCCCGAGTTCGCGTGAGCAGCGCATCCAGTCGCTCGAAGGCGGCATCCTGACCGAACTGCGCGTGCGTGAAGGGCAGATCGTCGAAAAAGGCGAGGTGCTCGCCCAGCTCGATCCCACCCGCGGCGAGTCGAACGTCGAAGAAACCGCGGCGCGATACCGCGCGGCGCTTGCCAGCAGTGCGCGCCTGCGCGCGGAAGTCAACGGGCAGGGGGAGATCCAGTTCCCGGCGGAGCTCCAGAACTGGCCGCAGCTGACCTCCTCGGAGGCGGCCCTGTTTCGTTCGCGGCGCGCAGGTCTGGCCGAAACCGTCGGCGGGCTGAGCCAGGCGTTGGGACTGGTACGGCGTGAGCTGGAGATCACCCGTTCCCTGGTGGCCAGCGGGGCCGCCAGCAATGTCGAATTGATCCGCCTGCAGCGCCAGGGCGCCGAACTCGAACTCAAGATCGCCGAAGCGCGGTCCGGCTACATGGTGCGCAGCCGCGAGGAACTGGCCAAGGCGGATGCAGAGGTCAAGTCGCTGTCCTCCGTGGTTCGCGGGCGGGCGGACATGCTGGATCGCCTGACGCTGCAGTCCCCCGTGCGCGGCGTCGTCAAGAGCCTGGACGTCACCACCATCGGCGGCGTGGTGCCGCCCAACGGTTCGCTGATGACACTGGTGCCCCTCGATGACCAGTTGCTGGTGGAAGCGCGCATCTCGCCGCGCGACATCGCCTTTATCCATCCGGGCCAGAGCGCGCTCGTGAAGATCACCGCCTACGACTACGCGATCTACGGCGGCCTGGACGGTCAGGTCGTGAACATCGCGCCGGACACGCTTCGTGACGAGGTCAAGCCCGAGGTCGTCTACTACCCCGTGCTGGTGCGCACCAGCTCGGATGCGCTGGTCAGCAAGAGCGGGAAGCGCTTTCCCATCGTGCCGGGCATGGTCGCCACGGCCGACATCCGGACCGGCCAGAAAACCATCTGGGATTACCTGACGAAGCCATTGAACCGCGCGCGAGAAGCGCTGCGCGAGCGTTGATCCATCCAGCCATCACCTTGAAATGAGGACCTTTCCCATGAACTTCTTCCGAATCAATCATCTGTCCGGTTTCGTGCTGGGCGTTACGCTGGCCGCTGCCGCCATCCCGGCTGTGGGACGCGAGAACCCGGTCGATCCGGTCAGCAACCCGAACAAGCTCGAGTATCGGGACGTCGACGCCAGGCGTCCTGACTTCCGCGAGCCCTTCCTGCGCGACGGTGTGGTGACGGAGCCGGCGGCATTCCGACAGATCACCGTGGGTCTGGAGGCGGCCCAGGTTCAAAGCCGGTTGGGCCAACCGCTGCGCGAGGCGCAAGGGCCGCGTGGTCCGGAGTGGGACTACAACTTCAAGTTCCGTCTGCCGGCGTCCAGCAACTATCTTGTGTGCCAGTACAAGGTCGTGTTCGATGAAGGAAAGCAAGCGGTGCGGGAGGCCGTCTGGCGCCGCAAGCAATGCCTGGAATTGGTGTCCAGCGCGGCGGCGAAGCAACCGCGGCCTTGATTCTGGGTGCAGCCTCCGCGAGATGGCCGTCCAGCATGTACGTGCTCGCACGCTCGAGAGCGCGAGGCTCCTGCGCCTTCAGGAAATCCGCGGGCTTGATTCTGCCGAGCGCACGTCGTCGACCGGGGCCGTTGCGAGCGGCCCGCTGCAGGTCGCGTCTTGGGGGCACTACGACTTTGCGTTGGATGGCAGCAACCTCGTGATCGTGAAGGGCCGGAGAATTCATCTTCACCCGCGGCAATTCGCCGTCGCCATCACGTTCTTCTGCAATCTGGAACAGACGGTCGCCCACGAGACGCTCTTGAACTTGCACTGGAGAAGTTCCTGGGCCTCCGATCGCTCGCGTGCGCTGATCGCGTGCGTTTCACAAATCCGATCGCGTCTGCACCTCGGTGGCGAGAACGATGTCCTGTTGCTTCGTGCCCTCGGTCGTGGCTACAGGCTGACGATGAAACCGCTGAGTTGGCTTTGAGCGGGCCTCGCGTGAAGCATTGAATTCCCGCAAGCAGCCTGTTCAGGCAAGCGGAGTCCCGGCGCCAGCGCATGGGCGTGGCCGGCTGATGCGCCGGAATAGACGCTTTCAATGCTTAAGGCAGCGCTCGTGAACATCACGCAACGCAACAATGTTCAGGTCCTCGGCACCGGAGACCGGTCAAGTACTCGGGTCTTCAGCCCCGACATGCTGCTCACCGTCTTCGAGCCAATGTTGCGAGGCGAGGCAGGGCGCGGCACCGCCCGCAGCGTCGGCCTGGGCCTGTTCATCGTCAATGAGATTGCGAAGGCGCACGGGGGGCGAGATGGAAGTGCGGTCCAGCCGCGACGACGGGACCCTGTTCATGCTCCGATTCCCCGCGGGCTTGAGCAGGGAAGATGAGGGTGTGAACGACCACCGGCAAGTGTGAACTTTTTCCTTCTTTTTCAGGGCCCTCGCGTTTACATTTGCCGCAATGATGAAAAGACGAGTTCACATGCTCGCGCTGATCGCGGAACTCAAGATCGTGCAGGGCCGCGCCAAACCCAACCCGGCGTGGGCAATCCATGCAGAGCATGGCAAACACAAGACGCTGTTCCCGTGCGACGTACCGAAGGACCCCGGCGCCATCGCGTGGCCTGTGATCGAGAACGGCCCTGATTCGTGACCGACAGGTCGCGGGATCGCTTGAAAAAAAGGTGAACGGTCTAAGCGGCGTGCTCGCGCGGCAGATTGGCGATCTGAGAAGCGAAACCGTGCGTGGACCGGGCCAGTTGTTCTCATCGTGGCGCCACCGGATATTCAGCGCATCCATTTGCGGCACGCGAATCGGGTGGTGACTCAAATCCTCAGCATTGCGATCACGTTCACGTCTGGATCCGGGCTACATGCTGCGTCTACGGTGCCGCGCCTGATCGACGTTGCGCTTCAGCCCACCCGTCGCTCGTGACCTTCCCAGTAGGGTTCGCGCACGGCCTTGCGCGATATCTTGCCGTTCGGGTTGCGCGGCAGTTCACCAACAAACTCGATCGACCGAGGCTTCTTGAAGTCCGCGAGTACCTCGCGGCAGTGACGCACGAGTTCGTCTTCGCTGGCTTGCGAGCCGGGGCGGAGCACGACCACCGCCTTCACCGCCTCACCCCAGGCTTCGTCCGGCACGCCCACGACACAGGCTTCGTAGACAGCCGGATGTGCATAGAGCGCCTGTTCCACCTCCGTGGGATAGATATTGAAGCCGCCCGAGATGATCATGTCCTTGCTGCGGTCGACGATGTAGATGAAGCCCTCGTCGTCGACCTTCGCCAGGTCGCCGGTGTGAAGCCAGCCTGCGGTATCGAATGCTTGTTGCGTCAGTTCTGGTTCGCGCCAGTAGCCAGCGAAGACGTCTGGGCCGCGCACCACGATCTCGCCCACGTCGTCGCCGCGCACCTGCTCGCCCGCAGCGTCCACCACGCGCACCTGCGATTCACCGATGGGGCGGCCGCACGCGGCCAGGCGCTGCGGGCGCTCGTGGATGGCGCGCGCATGATCCTCGGCCGAAAAGAGGATCAGGCCGCCGGTGGTTTCGCCGCCGCCATAGCCCTGCGACAGCACGGGGCCGATTTTTTCCCATGCCTCGCGAATGCGGGCAGGCGCCATCGGTGCGCCGCCGTAGGCGATCTGCTTGAGGCTGCTGGTGTCGTGACGATCGAGGTTCGGATGGGTCGCAAGCCGGTTCAGCATCGTCGGCACCATGAAGGTGTAGGTGACGCGCCACCGCGCCACGGCCGCCAGCAGCTGCTCGGGATCGAACCTTTCCTGGATCAGGACGGCGCCGCCCTGGTAGAGGAAGGGCTGGAGGAACATGCCGCTTGCATGGGTCAGCGGGCCGCTGAGCAACAGCACATCGCCTTCGCCCACCCGCATGCGGTGCATGCACACTTTGCGCAGGTGCGACAGGCGATTGCCCACCGTCTGCATGGCTGCCTTGAGCTTCCCGGTGGAGCCGGAGGTGTAATGCAGCACGGCCAGGTCGTCCGCCTGCATCTCCACGTCGACCTGCGTGTCGGCCGATGCAGCGAGCAGCGTCTCGTAGTCCTGCCAGCCTGGAACCTTCCTCCCTGCGCCGATGAAGTGCTCGACGCCGGCAAGCCGACCTGCCAGCGAAAGGACCGTGTCCGCGTGCGAATCGCCGACGATGAAAACGCGCGGGGCACTGTTGTCGATGACGTCCACGACCTCGGCCGGCGAGAGCCGCGCGTTCAGCGGGACGCGTACCAGCCCTGCCTTGTACAGGGCCACCTCCAGCTCCACGATCGCTGGCCGGTTCGACATCTGAAACGCCACACGGTCGCCCTTATGGAGCCCGAGCCCCAGAAGCGCATTGGCCAGGCGGTTGGACCGAAGGTCGAGCTCCCGGAAAGTGGTGACCTCGTCCTCGAAAATGATGGCGCGGCGGTCGGGAAAGTAGCGTGCGTTGCGGCTGATGAAGCGGCCCTGATTCATGCGGTTCTCCTTTGAAGGCCGCATGCTAGGTGCGGACGCAGCGTCGCCCGATAAGCAAACGGGGCAAGCCGATGCCGCCGCGTTATCCGCGGCCTTTCTTCGGGCGGCCATTCCGTCGGATTATCGAAAACCGCGGGTCGGCGATGAAGTGCCTCGCGCATCGGACGCACAGTCGGGGCAGTCCGCCATGAGCACGCCCGCCAACCAAACCGCACGATCTGCCGCACCGCCGCGCGCTGCCTGCGAGCCAGGCTGCAGGAGACTGCTTTCTCCGCTTGCGGCGATCAGCGCGCGCGCCAGATGGCCGAGCGCGCCTGCATCATTTCAATGAACCGCGTTGCCAATGGCGACAGGTATGCGCCGCGCCGAGTGACCACGCCGACGCGGCGCGCCCATGTGGCATCCGCGAGCGGCAAGACGGCGAGACCGGCACCGGCGGGGGTGGACAGCGAGAAGCGGCTCATGATGGTGAGCAGATCGCTGCCGCGCAACACGCCCGGCACCAACGTGACGGAGCTTTCGGTGCGCATTACCACGCGCGGCGGCGGCAGTCCTCGTTCGGCCAGTCTCGCCTCGAGGCGCCGGCGTGCCAGGACTTCGGGGCCCGGCAGCACCCAACCCACGTCGGCGAGGTCGTTGAGCCGCAGGTCAGCAAGCTGGAGCAGCGGGTGCTGCTCGCGCAGCACCACGCACAACTCGTCGTCGAAGAGGGGCACCTGCACCAGGTCTTGGGGCTCGCCATCGACGAGCGCGTTGATGGCCAGATCGAGGTCACCCAGGCGCAGCGAGGCCAGCAGCGTGTCGTTGAGGCCGGTGGACAGGCGCAGCTTGGCGCCGGGTCGCTGCTGCAGCAGTTGCGTGAAGGTCTCGCCGACGAGCCGATCTGCGAAGACAGGGGAAACGCCAACGCGGATCGTCCCGAGGATGCCGAGGTGCAGGTCGCTCACCTCCTGCACCGCATCGTCCAGGCCCAGACAGACCTGGCGCGCACGCTCGAAGAACACGGTCCCGAGTCGCGTGAGCACCATTCCCTTGGCGCCGCGATCGAAGAGCTGCATGTCGAGCACTTGCTCGAGGCGCTGCACGCCCTTGGTCAGTGCCGGCTGGCTCACCCCGAGACGCTGCGCAGCCCGTCCGACGTGGCCGACTTCGGCGACGGCGATGAAGTAGCGCAGGTCTTCCAGTCTCATTTCGTCAACCCTTCACTGGAACCAACACATGTCCATTTCGTCCCTGGATGAGATCTCCGGCATCCGCTCTGCCTTGCACAGGTACCTGCACGAGGAACTCATCCCGCTGGAACGCAGCCTCGGCCTCGGGTACGAAGACCAATTCCCGCGTGAGCTTATCCGATCCGTCTGGCGCCGCTGCAGGGAGCTGGGCTTCTACGGCATCCACCTGCCGCCGGCGCTGGGTGGCCGCGGCATCTCCTACGCCGAGCTCTGCGTGCTGAAAGACGATGTGGCGGCTTCGGGCGCCATTCTCTTTCCGCACGTCCTCGGCGACTGGGGCGGTCCTTCGAGGATCGGCTCGCTGGTGAAGTACGCGACACCGGATCAGATCGCGCGTTTCGTTACCCCCGTGATCGAGGGCGAGATGGGCATCTGCTTTGCGATGACCGAACCGCACAGCGGCTCCGATGCGGCGAGCATCCGGACCCGTGCCGTGCGGGACAAGGACGCGTTCGTGATCACCGGCCACAAGCACTACATCAGCGCCTCCACCTTCGCGGATGCGGCCATCGTCATCTGCGTGACCGACCCTGATGCGGGAAGCCAGGGGATATCCGCCATGTTCGTCCCGCTCGATGCACCCGGCGTGAGGCTCGAATACGACTGCGTGCCGATGTCCGGCCAGTTCGTCGACGCGGACATCGTCATGGAGAGCGTGCGCGTGCCCGCTGCCAACCTCATTGGCGTTGAAGGCCAGGGTTTTCGCATCGCCATGGACCGCATCAGCGTCAACCGCGTGCTCCACTGCCCCACCATGATCGGGCTGGCGCGCCAGGCGCTGCGCCTCAGCATCGACTATGCGCACGAGCGCCAGCAGTTCGGCGGGCCCATCAGCCGCTTTCAGGCCATCCAGCACATGATCGCCGACATGGCGACAGCCCTCTATGCATGCGAACAGATGGTGCTCGCCACGGCCGCCAAGGCCGACCGCGGCGAAGACATCCGCACCGAAGCCTCGATGTGCAAGCTGTTCGTCTCCGAGCGCTGCTTCGAGATCGCAGACAAGGCGGTGCAGATCCATGGCAACGTCGGCGTCACGCGCCATCACCCGGTCGAGTTCATCTTTCGGCGGCTGCGCATGTATCGCATCGTCACGGGAACGAGCGAGATCCAGCGCAATACCGTGGCCAAGGGAATGCTCGGCGAGGCCGCCCGGACCTGACCGGGCGCTGCTTCATAACGCAGGCTTATCGGCTCGCATGGGTGGGTTATCGGCGCCTGGGCCCCCTGGTGTTTCAATTGCTTCAGGGGCGCGATGCGCCTTCGCCGCCTCGGCACTCAACAAAGAAATCACGCTTCTTCACGAACATGCCCATCAGCCGCCGCCGCCTCGTCCAAGCCTTTCCCGCCGCCCTGGCATGCACGCCGTTGTTCGCCTCGGCCAAAGCAGAGAACTGGCCCAGCCGCCCGATACGGTTCGTGACCCAGTCCGCCGCAGGCGATCCGGTCGACATGCGCCTGAGGGAGTTCCTCAACGGACTCGGACCGCTCCTCAAAGGCGCTTCGTTCGTGCCCGACAACAAGCCAGGCGCCGGCGGCATTCTGTCGACGCAGTCGGTACTCAATTCGCCCGCCGACGGCTACAGCATCCTGGTGGCCAATGCCACGATGACGATCCTGCCGTCGTTCAACCGCAAGCTTCCGTACAACCCTCTCACCCAGCTCACGCCGGTCGCGCTGCAGGGGCTGTCGCCCATCGGGCTTGCCATTCCGGCTTCGCGTCCCGAGAAGACCGTGGCCGAATGGGTGAAGTGGGCCAAGAGCCAGAAGGGCGAGTTGAACTATTGTTCCGTCGGCAATGGTTCGGTCTCGCACCTCTACGGCTTTCAGCTTGCCGACCGGATGGGTTTCGAAGCCACGCACATTCCGTTCAAGGGCGCCACGCCAGGCCTGCTCGCCATGGGTGCGGGCGACATCCACTACGCGATGCTGGACGTCTTCTCGCTGCGCCCGCTGCTGAGCCAGGGCACCTTGCGTCTTCTGGCCATCACGGGCGAAGAGCGCAGCAGGTTCCTGCCGGACGTGCCCACGTTCAAGGAGCTCGGCTTCGAGGGCTTCGAGCGCACCGGCTGGACCGGGTATTTCGTGCGCGCCGGCACGGCGCCGGGCATCGTCGACAGCTTGGCGAAGGCCATCGACCAGCACAACGCGACGCCCGAGTGGAATCGGCGGCGCGATGAGCAGTGGTCGAGCTGGCGCAGCATGAGCCCCGGCGACCTCGCGCGCAAGGTGCGCGCCGAGACGGACGCCTGGGCCGCCATCGTGCAGAAGTCGGGCGTCAGCTTCGAATGACGAATCGGGTTGAAGAAGGAGTGAAGCGAAACATGGATGCGCCACAAGACGAACGGACCCAGGGCGTGATGGAGGGCTTTCCGCCACCGCCGGACAAGCGCATCACCGCGGCCAACTGGCAAGACCCCGCATTCCTTCGCTGGAGCCTGACCCATCGTTCGGCACAGGTGTTCACCGTTCCGATCTGGCGCGGCGATGGGCCGGTGAGCCGGTTGCCGGAACGCAGCGAGCCGCTCGACGATCTACCGGTACCGGGCCTCGATGGCAAGCCGGTGCCCCTGCGCGCCATGCTGGCCGCGCTCGAGACGGACG
This sequence comes from uncultured Variovorax sp., assembly GCA_946478645.1. The sequence continues at coordinate 8,358 of CAMLCW010000032.1, read as the reverse complement.
CCTTCCTGATCCTGCACCGGGGGCACATCGTCTACGAGCGGTATTTCCATGGCATGCGGGCCAGCACGTTGCACGGCGCCGCGTCGATCAGCAAGTCGTTCCTGGCGGCCCTTGCCGGCATCCTCCAGGCACAGGGCGCGCTGGCGTTCGAGCGCGAGGCCCAGCACTACGTCCCCGAGATGAAAGGCAGCGCCATGGGCGACGCCACCTTGCAGCAACTGCTGGACATGCAGGCGGGTATCCAGCGCCCGGTGATCGAAGGCCGCGGCGGCGTCGTCGGCCAGCAAGACGGCGGCGTGTATGAAATCCTGGGCCTGCTGCCACGGCAACCGGACGCCCCTGCCGACTTCTACGAGTTCGTGCTGCGAAAGCCGGCCGCGGGCCGGCATGGCGAGAAGTTCTACTACGACAACGGCCCGGTCGAAGCGTTGGCCTGGGTGATTCGCCGGGCGACCGGGCAAACCATCGCGGACCTGTACGCCGAGTTCATCTTCGCGCCGATGGGCGCTGAGCGCGACGCCTCGATCTCGGTCGACCGGGTGGCCGCCGAATTCGCGGCGGGCGGCTTGGCCCTGGTGTTGCGCGACATGGCCCGCTTCGGCGAGGTGCTGCGCTGCGACGGCCACTGGAACGGCCGCCAGATCGTGCCGGAGGCTTTCATGGCCGACACGAAGCGCGGCGGCGACCGCGCGCTGTTCGCGGCTTCCCCGCGCAGCGCGGTCATGCCGGGCGGCTCTTACCGCAACTGCTTCTTCCACATGCACGACGACATGGACGGCTTCTGCGCGTCGGGTCGCTATGGTCAGCGCATCTATGTGTCTCCGCGCGCCGAGCTGGTGATCGCGCAGTTCAGTTCGGCGGGTGGCGCGCCGCCGCCGCATCCGTTCGACGCGCCCACCGCACGCCTGCAGCACGCGCTCGCCAGTCACTTTGCCGGTCGCTGAGAAACGGGACACCCGGTGGCGCACAGCATCTTCGACCTGTTCAGGATCGGCATCGGACCCTCGTCGTCGCACACGGTCGGGCCGATGCGGGCCGCGGCACGCTTTGCCACCGGCCTGACGCACAGCGGGCATCTGCGCCGCTGCGCGCGCGTGGAAGTCCGGTTGTACGGCTCGCTGGCCGCAACGGGCAAGGGCCATGCCACCGACACTGCCATCCTGCTCGGTCTCGAAGGCCAGACCCCGGAGGCTGTCGATCCGGACACCATGCCTGCGCGCATCGACGAGATACGGCAAAGCGGCCGCATTCGCCTGGACGGGCAGCAAGCGCTCGCGTTCGATGAGGCGCGCGACATGCTGTTCCTGCGTGGCGAGACACTGGCGCACCACAGCAACGGCATGCAGGTTTCGGCCTTCGATGCAGAGGGCAACGCGCTGGTGGCGCAGCGCTACTACTCGATCGGAGGCGGCTTCATCGTGACCGACGAGGCGCTTGCCGCGCCGGAGACCGCGTCGCTTGCGCAGCCGCTGCCCATGGCATTCAAGACCGCGCATGGCCTGCTGGCGGCCGCGGAAGAAAACCGGCTGGACATCGCCGGCGTCATGCGCGTCAACGAGCGCGTGTGGCGAGACGATGCAGGCATCGACCTCGGGCTGGACCGCATCTGGGACGCCATGCAGGCTTGCGTTGCGCGGGGCTGCCGAAGCCCGGGCGCGCTGCCGGGCGCGTTGCGCATCCGTCGCCGCGCGCCCGAGATGTTCCGCGCGCTCGAAGACGCGACGGCCCAACGCGCGGACGATCCGCTGGCCGCGATCGACTGGGTCAACCTGTGTGCCATGGCGGTCAACGAGGAGAACGCAGCGGGCGGCCGCGTGGTGACCGCACCGACCAATGGCGCAGCGGGCATCATCCCGGCGGCGCTGCACTACTACACGCGCTTCGTCCCGGGCGCGAGCGCTGCCGGCGTGCGCGAGTTCTTGCTCACGGCAGGCGCCATCGGGCTGCTGTTCAAGGAGAACGCCTCCATCAGCGGTGCCGAGGTGGGCTGCCAGGGGGAGGTCGGCGTCGCATGCTCGATGGCCGCGGCGGGCTTGGCCGCCGTGCTCGGCGGCTCGCCGCGCCAGGTCGAGAACGCGGCGGAAATCGGCATGGAGCACAACCTGGGCCTCACCTGCGATCCGGTGGGCGGAAGGGTGCAGATCCCCTGCATCGAGCGCAATGCGATGGGCGCCGTCAAGGCGCTGAACGCGGCGCGGATCGCACTCCGGGGTGACGGCACGCACCACGTCTCGCTGGATTTGGTCATGAAGACGATGCGCGAAACCGGTCGCGACATGATGACCAAGTACAAGGAAACGAGCCTCGGCGGGCTCGCGGTCAACGTGGTCGAGTGCTGACCATGCGCGGCTGCCGACAAGAAAAAGGCGTTCAGATGAGCAGACACAGCTAGCGGCGTCCCGACACCGCACCTCGCACGGTCCGAGTCATCGGTCCGGATCCCTTTCGCGCAGATGCACATCCGCGGCCGTCGCTGGCTGCGCCGCATTCGTGCGCCCGAATCCAGCAACCTCCAGAGCCTCAAAGGCGCTCATCATGAAAAAGTTCTTCACCATCGGGCTCGGTCTTGTCGCGGTTTCGCCCGCCATGGCGCAGTCCAGCGTCAGGGTCTACGGCGTCGTCGATCAGTTCGTGCAACACGCGAAGATGGGCGGGGCGTCGGAGACGGGCTTGTCCGATGGCGGCGTGGCGGCCTCGCGCTTCGGCTTCACGGGGCAGGAAGACCTTGGCGGCGGCCTGTCTGCGAGCTTCAGGCTCGAGGCCGGATTCGATGCGGACACCGGCGCCGGCAACTTGCCGGGCCCGAGCATCGCCTTCACGCGCACCTCCACGGTGGGTGTGGGCGGGCACTGGGGCCGGGTCGACGCGGGCAGGATGTTCACGCCGCTCTTCAATTCGCTCGCGCCTGCGGACCCCTTCGGTATCAACGCCAGCTTCTCTCCATTGAACCTGCTCAGTGCCAACGACGGCCAGCCGGGTCTGGTCAGGTACGCTTCGCGTGCCAGCAACATGGTGTACTACCGCACACCCGAAAGCCTTCCCGTCGCGGCGCATGTTGCGTTCTCATCCGGCGAGGCAGGCTCCGCAGGCAACCACAGTGGCGATCTGTTCGGTGCGTCCATCGGCTATCGCTCGGAGCGCTTCTACATCTCCTACGCATTGCAGAAGACCCATGGTGGCACCGCGGCAGTGCCTCAATTGAATCCACGCGTCTCGACGTACCAGGCCATCAGCGGCTACTTCAACGCCACGCCCACGGTGCGCTTGTATGGCAACTTCATCCACGCGGATGCGGGAGATCGGGCCGTTCAAGACGCATCGATGGCCAATCTCGGTGCTTCCTGGGAAGTGGGCGCGTCGGAGTTCCGGGTGGGCGCGACGCGACGCCGCGTCGAAGGCAGCGCGCGCGCGCAAGTTCTGTGGGTGCTCGGCTACGACTACAGCCTCAGCAAGCGCACCACGCTGTATGGCCGCGTGCTGCACCTCAAGAACCGTGGCGGGTCCAGCGCCACGCTCGCCAGCCTTCCGGTGGGCGAACCCGGTAGTGACGGCACGTCCTTCGGCATCGGCGTGAGCCACCGTTTCTAGAAAGCTGGGGGGGCGGCGGCGTCATCGCATGGCCGCTCAGCGCCCAGGCCCGCCCAGCAGCGCATCCAGATCGATCGCCGCGGCCATCGCCGCGTAGCCGGCGTCGCCGGGATGCAGGTGGTCGCCGGAGTCCATGGCGCTGTGCATGCGGATCGGGCGCGCCGGGTCGCGCAGCAGCGCATCGAAGTCGACCACCGCATCGAAGGCGCCGCTCTCGCGAATCCAGCGGTTGACGGCTTCGCGCACCTGGTTCTTTTCGGGCGAGTGGTGGCCGACGAGCGGTGTGCCCTCCAACGCGCGTTCGTTGGGTGGGATCGTCGCACCCATGATGCGCACGTTGTGGGCATGCGCCATCTCGATCAGTTGGCGAAATCCCTGGATGACTTCTTCCGCGCGGACGGCGCGCTCCTGGGGCGCGAACGCGCCGCCGGGCCAGCCGATGTCGTTCGTGCCCAGCATCACCACCATGGCGCGCACGCCTGGTTGCGAGAACACGTCGCGGCCGACGCGTTCCAGTGCGGCGCGGCCCATGCCGTCCTTCAGCAGCCGGCCGCCGGAGATGCCGGCGTTGAGCACACCCACGTTCCGCTCGGCGAGGCGCTGGGCCAGCGCATCGGGCCAGCGGGTGTTGGCGCCCGGTGTCGAACCGTTGCCGTCGGTGATCGAATCGCCCAGGGCGACGACGGTGGTGGGCGCCCTGGGTGTCTCGACGATCAGGCCGCTGACATAGACGCGCGTCGTCCATTGCGTGGTGGACGCAGCGGGCAGGCGCGGTGCGGCGGTGAGATCGCCATCGGCCACGTAGGCGGTCTGCCGTGCGTCGAAGTGAAAGCCCGCGGGCTGGCTGGGCCTGGGCAGGTAGAGCGACACGGCGACTTCGCTGAGCGCGGGGAGCGGCAGGTCCACCGGATCGCTGATGAGCCGCGCGCCGGGCGGCACGGTGACCTCGCTCTGCCCGCCAAAGCGCACCGCCCGGTCGGAGCCCTCGACGATCGTCGAACCTTCGAGATGCCGGGCCACGCGGGCCGCGCCGATGTGCAGCGGCGAGTTGCCGCCTTCATTGCTGATCACCACGCGCAGCCGCGCGCCGCCGATGCTCAGCCGTGCCATCTGGCGAACCGTCTGGCGATGGAACTGCAACGGAACGCCCGAAGGCAGCACGAAGCTGTCGTCCCACAGCGGCTGGGTGGCGGCCATCCAGCTGGGGCTCCAGTAGGCAGGGGGCGCCGCGGTTTGCGCCGTCGATCCGGCGGCCATGCCCGCCAGCGTGAGGGCCAGCGCCGCCTGGCGCACGATCGATCCGAGTGTGAATGCAGCAGTCATGTGGAATCCTTTTTTCGAGATGGTGGAGGGCCTGGGCTCGACTTTCATGGATTCGAAGTTCGATGGGTAGGTGGCAGAATCGCATCCACTGCATTCCTGAATCGAATACAACGTGGACACCCTGCGCGCGCTGTCGGCCTTTGTTCATAGCGTCGATCTCGGCAGCCTCTCGGCCGCTGCGCGTGCGCTCGACACCACGCAGCCGACCATCAGCAAGCTCGTTGCGGGCCTGGAGCGCGCATTGGGCGTGCGGCTGCTGCGCCGTGCGGCCACCGGCCTGAGCCTGACGGAGGAGGGGCAGCGTTTCCACGAACGGGCCCGCCGCCTGCTCGAGGACTACGGCGACGCCGTGGCCGATGCGCGCGAGCAGGTCCAGCAGCCCCAGGGCCTGCTGCGTGTGAGTGCGCCGGTCACGCTCGGGCAGCGGCATCTCAACGCCATGGCGGTGGAGTTTTTGAGCCTGTACCCAGAGATCCAGCTCGAGCTGGTGCTCGACGACCGCTTCATCGATCCGCGCGAGGAGCGGATCGATGTCTCGCTGCGCGTGGGCGGCGCGTTGCCGCCGGACCTGGTCGCACGCCATCTGGGCGCATGGCCGCGCATCCTGGTGGCGTCGCCTGCGTACATCGCCGCGCGCGGCAAGCCGCGCAAGCCGCAGGACCTGGTGGCGCACGACTACCTGCGCTATGCGCCCGGCGATGACGGCGTGTTGCTCACGGGGCCCGAGGGCCCGGTGACCGTGCCGGTGCGCAGCCGCTACCGCGTGAACAATGCCGTGGCCCTGCTCGACAGCGTCATGGCGGGCGCAGGCCTCTCGCTGCAGCCCACCTGGATGGTGGCGGACCACCTGGCCGACGGACGGCTGGTGCGCGTGCTCGGCCGCCACACCGGCCCGGCGCAGGAACTGCACCTGCTCCATGCCCCGCGCCGCCACCAGCCGCTGCGCGTGCGCGTGCTGGTGGACTTTCTCAGCGAGCGGGTGGCGAAGCTGCCGGGCGCTGTTTCCTGAGCGCGCCGATCACCATGTCGATGAACACGCGCACTTTCGCGGGCAGGAAGCTCGCTGTCGGCGTCACGATGTAGATCGCGCCGGGCTCGCCGACTTCCCAGTCGCCCAGCACGGGCCGCAGCTTGCCGCCGAGCGGATGCTTCTCGACCAGCCAGTCGGTGGCGATGACGAGGCCCGCGCCCTCCGCCGCGGCCGTGATCAGCGAGTCGGAATCGTCGGTGTGCATCGCCAGTGCGACCTGGACGGTCACGCGCTGGCGACCCTTGCGCAGCGACCATTCCGCGCTGCGCTGATAACCCGCGAAACCCAGGCAGCGGTGCCCGGCGAGTTCGCGCGGCTCGCCGGGCGTTCCGTGCGTGCGCAGGTAGGCGGCCGATGCGTACACGTGGCGGCGCACCTCGCCGATCTTGCGTGCGACCAGCGTGCTGCTCTGCAGCGCACCGAGACGCACCGCGACGTCGAAGTCATCGCTGACCAGGTCGACGAAGTGGTCGGAGAAGCGTACGTCGAGTTGCACCTCGGGATAGGCGGCCATGAAGCGCGGCAGCAGCGGCGCGAGCCAGAGCCGCCCGTAGGTGCGCGGCAGCGAGATGCGCAGCAGACCCTGCGGCCGGTCGCCGCGCGCCGAAAGCTCGGCATCGGCATTCGCCATTTCCTCCAGGACCGCACTCATGCGCGCCAGGTAGCTCTTGCCGGCCTCGGTGATCGCAAGGCGACGTGTGGTGCGCGCGATCAGTTGCACGCCAAGCCGCTGTTCGAGGGCGGCGATGCGCCGCGAGATGGTCGAGGCGTCCTTCGACAGCATGTCTGCCGCGGCGGAGAAGCTGCCGGCGCGGCCCACGGCGACGAAGGCCTGGATCTCGTCGAGCTGGCTGGCCTGCCGCAGCGCTGCCGGGACCGAACCCGACGCGGATGGCTTGGAAATCATGGCGGCAGTTTAGTGCGCCAGATGCAAAAGTGATGTGCATTGCGGGGAATTGCGGCAACAGGCGCATGAATTTCAAATGCAGGCTTGTTCTTCATCGATCGCTCTCTGCGGCCTCACCATGACCCTGACTTCGCTCCCGCAGCCCGCCGCCGGCACCCTGGCGCCGCTGCGCACCGAGTTCCTCGCGTCGCTTTTCGCACCGCTCCACGCACCGTCGGCGCCCAGTGCCAGCCTGCTGGTCTTCACCCCCAGGGCTGGCGGCACGCTGCGCGGCCGGGTCAATGCCGAGGTGATCGATCCCACGGGCGACTGGGTGCGGGTGATGCCGAACGGCAGCATGCGCATCGACGTGCGGATGATGGCCCGGCTCGACGACGGCGAACTCCTGTACGTGACCTACGGCGGTGTGCTGCGCAAGCCCGACGAGGCGAGCTGGTCGCTGTTCATGGCCGGAGAACGGATCGATGCGCCGCGCTGGTACTACGTCGTCACGCCGCAGTTCGAGACCGCCTCGAGGAAGTACGCCTGGCTCAACGACGTGCAGGCGCTGGGCCGCTTCCTTTCGATCCAGACCGGTGCGCAGGCGCATGTGGCCTTCGAGCTGCTCGAAGTGAAGTAGGGCGCAGCCGAAGGACGCCGAATGACGAAGACCATCCTCATCACTGCCGCGAGCGGACAGACGGGCACGCGCCTCATCCGCCAACTGGTGGCGCGCGGCGTGTGCCCGCGCGCGCTGGTCAGGCGCGAATCCTCCGCGGCGCTGGTGCGCTCGCTGGGCGCGGAGCCGGTGATCGGCAACGAATGGGACAGTGCCGACCTGCTGCGGGCGATGCAGGGCGCCGACAGCGTCTATCACATTGCGCCGAGCCTCACGGTCGACGAGCCCGAACTGGGGCGCCGCGTGGTGGCGGCGGCAGCGCGGTCGGGCATCTCGCACTTCGTGCTGCACGGTGTGATCGCGCCCTATCTCGAGAACATCAACTACCACTGGGCCAAGCAGATCGTGCAGCGCGAGCTCTACCGCAGCGGCCTGCCCTACACGGTGCTGCTGCCGACCAACTTCATGCAGAACGTCGGCTGGACCTGGCCCGCGATCGCCAGGGACGGCCGCTGGCCGTTGCCCTACGACCCGGATCGACGGCTGACCTGGGTCGATCTCGATGACGTGGCGGAGGCGGCCGCGATCGTGCTCACCGAACCCGGGCACGCGCTGGGCACCTACGAGCTGGTCGGGTCCGACGCCTACCTGTCGCGAGCGCAGATCGCCGGGTTGATGAGCGAGGCGCTGGGCCGGCCTGTGGTGGCGGTGAAGGAAGCGCCGGAGGCCTATCTCGCCCATGCGCGGACGCAGCCGTTCTTCGAGCGTTTCCGCGACGAGGAGGTAGCGCAGATCCTCGCGATGTTCGACGACTACGACCGCCACGGCATGCCCGCGGGCAATGCGCGCGTGCTCTCGATGCTGCTGGGCCGGCCCGCCCGCGGCTGGCCGGAGTTCCTGGCGTCGCTGCGG
>CAMLCW010000031.1 GCA_946478645.1 uncultured Variovorax sp. | reverse complement strand
CGCCAGGCTCCTTCCCCCTCCGGGGGAAGGCTGGGATGGGGGCAGCCACGGCGCTCGCAGGTTTAGCGCCGCTGGCCCCCACCCCAACCCTCCCCCAGCGGGGGAGGGAGCAACGCCACCTCCAGTTTCATCGGCAACTGACATGAACCCCTGCCCGGTGGGTGGGACTTTTTTTGAATCGACGCCTCAAGGGCAGTAGGGGAAGCGTGTGCTCCTTTTGGTTGGTTATCTGGTGGTGATCGGCGCCGTGTTCGGCGGCTACGCATTGATGGGCGGGCACTTCGGCGTGCTGTTCCAGCCCGTGGAGCTGCTGATGATCGGCGGCGCCGCGCTGGGTGCCTTCATTGCGGGCAACAACGGCAAGACGATCCGGGCCACGTTGAAGGAATTGCCGCTGCTGCTGCGCTCGTCCAAGCACAACCGCCAGCTCTACCTCGACCTGCTCGCGCTGCTCTACGAGCTGCTCGCCAAGGCGCGCAAGGAAGGAATGATGAAGCTCGAGGCCGACGTGGAAGACCCGTCGCAAAGCGAGATCTTCGCACGCTATCCCAAGATCCTGGCCGACGCGGGCGTGATGGAATTCCTTTGCGACTACCTGCGCCTCGTCATCAGCGGCAATACCGATGCCTTCGAGATCGAGGCGCTGATGGACCACGAGATCGAGACCCTGAAGCATGAGGCCGAGATCCCGATGCACAGCCTCGCGCGCGTGAGCGACGCGCTGCCCGCGCTCGGCATCGTGGCGGCCGTGATGGGCGTGGTGCACGCGCTCGCATCGGCCGACCTGCCGCCGTCGGAGATGGGCGCGCTGATCGCCCACGCGATGGTCGGCACCTTCCTGGGCGTGCTGCTGGCCTACGGCTTCGTGGCGCCGCTCGCGTCGCTCATCGAGCAGAAGGTGGCCGAGGGCATGAAGATGTACCAGTGCGCCAAGGTGACGCTGCTCGCGAGCCTCAACGGCTATGCGCCGCAGCTCGCGGTGGAGTTCGGCCGCAAGGTGCTGTTCTCGACCGAGCGCCCCAGCTTCACCGAGCTGGACAGCCACGTGCGCGAAGTCAAGGCACGCTGAGGCGAGCGGAGTGCAGCAGTGAGCGCGGAAAAGCACAGGATCGTCGTCCGGCGCGTGGCCGGGCACGGCGGCGGCCACCACGGCGGCGGCTGGAAGATCGCCTATGCCGACTTCATGACCGCCATGATGGCGTTCTTCCTCGTGATGTGGCTGCTCTCCAGTGCCTCGCCCAAGCAGCGCGAAGGCATTGCCGAGCACTTCAGGATGCCGCTCATGGTGGCCCTCAGCGGCGGCGAGAAGAGCAGCACCAGCGTGAGCGTGATCCCGGGCGGCGGCATGGACCCGAGCACGCGCGCCGCGGGCGAGGTCCGCCAGGCCGACGCCGAAGAGGAAGCCGACGCCGACCGCCTCGCGAGCATGAAGGAGCGGCTCGACAAGCTCATCGAGTCGAGCCCGGTGTTCAAGCAGTTTCGCTCGCAGATCCTGATCGACATCACGACCGAAGGGCTGCGGCTGCAGATCGTGGACAGCGAGAACCGCCCGATGTTCGACCTAGCGAGCGCGCGGCTGGTGCCGCACATGCGCGCGATCCTGCGCGAGCTCGCGCCCACGCTCAACGAGCTGCCGAACCGCATCACGCTGTCGGGCCACACCGACGCCATCGTCTACAGCAACGGCGACCGCGCCTACGGCAACTGGGAGCTGTCGGCCGACCGCGCCAACGCGTCGCGCCGCGAACTGGTCATCGGCGGCATGGAAGAAGGCAAGGTGCTGCGCGTGGTGGGCCTGGCCGACAGCATGCACATCGACCGCGCCGATCCGCGCAACCCGATCAACCGGCGCATCAGCATCATCCTGCTGAACCGCCGCACGCAGCAGCAGATCGAACACGAGAACAGCGGCGGCGGCAGCGTGGCCGCATCGCTCCCCGCCACGCCGGCGCCGACTTCGCCGCCGCTGCCGCCCACAGACAACGCCACGCTGACCTCGCAGGCGTCGGCGCCGGCCAAACACCCCTAGAAACGATGCCGGCGCGCACCGCAGCCGGTCCGGAGCAACGATGGATCTCAGTCAGTTCACCCAGGCATTTTTCGTCGAAGCCGTCGAGCTTCTGGCGCAGATGGAGCAATTGCTGCTCGAGCTCGACGCCGAAGCGCCCGACAGCGAGCAGCTCAACGCCATCTTCCGCGCCGCGCACTCGATCAAGGGCGGCGCGGCCACCTTCGGCTTCGTGGCGCTCACCGACACCACGCACCTGCTGGAGACCCTGCTCGACCGTGCGCGCCACGGCCAGCTCGACCTGAGCCGCTCGATGATCGATTCATTCCTGGAAACGAAGGACGCCTTGCAAGACCAACTGACCGCCTACCAGGCCGAGACCGAACCCGACCCCGAGCGCGTGGCCCACATCTGCGAGGTGCTGCGCCAGCTCGCGCTCGAGACCGAGGGCGGCCGCGCCGCAGCGGCGCCGGCACCGGCACCCGTGGCGGCGCCCGTTCCGGCACCCGCTGCCGCAGCGGCGGGCGCGGCGCAGGGCGCGCTGCGCATCCGCTTCACGGGCCTGTCCGACAGCGAATGCGAACTGCTCGCCGAAGAACTCGCGAACCTCGGCAAGCTGCTGTCGCGCACGCGCAGCGCCGACCAGTTCACGGTGGTGCTCGAGACCGGCTGCGCGCCGGACGACATCACCGCCGTCTGCTGCTTCGTGATCGACGAGTCGCAGATCGCGATCACGACCGAGGCCGCGGCACCGGCCGAGGCGCCCGCCGCAGCGGCGCCGGCAGCCTCGCCTGCGCCTGCATCGCCCAGGGCCGCGCCCGCCGCAGGCGCGCCGGCAGCGGCCACCGCCAAGGACTCGGGCTCGATCCGCGTCGACGTGGAGAAGGTCGACCAGCTCATCAACCTGGTGGGCGAACTGGTGATCACGCAGTCGATGCTCACGCAGGCGGCCACCTTGCTCGACCCGGTGGAATGCGAACGCTTCCTCAACGGCCTGGGCCACCTCGAGCGCAATGCGCGCGACCTGCAGGAATCGGTGATGTCGATCCGCATGATGCCGATGGACTACGTGTTCAGCCGCTTCCCGCGCGTGATCCGCGACGTGAGCGCCAAGCTCGGCAAGCAGGTGCGCCTCGACACCTTCGGCAAGGAGACCGAACTCGACAAGGGCCTGATCGAGCGCATCATCGATCCGCTCACGCACCTGGTGCGCAACAGCCTCGACCACGGCATCGAGACGCCGGCGCAGCGCCTCGCCAAGGGCAAGGAGGCCGAAGGGCAACTGCTGCTGTCGGCGCAGCACCACGGCGGCAACATCGTGATTGAGGTCAGCGACGACGGCGCCGGCCTGAACCGCGAGAAGATCCTCGCCAAGGCCCTGCAGCAGGGGCTCGCGGTGAGCGAGGCCATGCCCGACGACGAGGTGTGGCAGCTGATCTTCGCGCCCGGCTTCTCGACGGCCGAGCAGGTCACAGACATCTCGGGCCGCGGCGTGGGCATGGACGTGGTCAAGCGCAACATCCAGGAGATGGGCGGCCACGTCGAGATCAGCTCGCGCGAGGGCCGGGGCACCACCACGCGCATCGTGCTGCCGCTCACGCTCGCCATCCTCAACGGCATGTCGGTCAAGGTCGGCAGCGAGGCCTACATCCTGCCGCTGAGCTACGTGATCGAGTCGCTGCAGCCGCTCGGTGAGCACCTGCATTCGATCACCAGCGACGGCCACGTGATCAAGGTGCGCGGCGAATACCTGCCGCTGATCGAGCTGCACCGCGTGTTCGACGTGGCCGGCGCGCAGACCGACCCGACCGCCGGCATCCTGGTGATCGTGCAGGCCGACGAGTCGCGCTTCGCGCTGCTGGTGGACGAGCTGCTGGGCCAGCACCAGGTCGTGGTGAAGAACCTCGAGACCAACTACCGCAAGGTGCCCGGCATTTCCGCGGCCACCATCCTCGGCGACGGCAGCGTGGCCTTCATCGTCGACGTGGGCGCCATGCCGCGCATCCAGCGCGCGCATGCGGTGCGGAGTTCGGCGCTCGCGCATGCGGCAAGGCAAGAGACGGTGGCCGCTTGATCCCACCGGAAGCGACGAGCGCCATGCGCCTCGATTTTTTCCAGCGCCCCCGCGCCGACGGCTACGTCGCCTACACGCTGCTGCTCGACGCGCAGAAGCGCGTCGGCGGCTACCGGCTCGCCTGGCGGCCGGCCGTGCCCGCGCTGGCGCCCGATGCGGTCACGCAGTTCAAGTCGCTGCTGGCCTGCGTCACCGAGCACCTCGGCGGGCCGGCCGCGCCCTGGAAGCTCGGCCACAGCGAATTGTTCTTCGACGTCGACGCGCGCACGCTCGCGCTGGGCGCGCTGCAGTCGCTCGCGCCCGAGTACACGGTGTTCTGCCTCGGCCTCGCCGACCTGGCCAACGAAGAGCTCCGCCCGGTGCTGATGTTCCTGCGCGAGCAGGGATTCGGCTTCATGCTCTGCGGCGCCGACGCGCTGCCCGCCGACCCCGAGCTGCGCGGCCTGGTCACCCACTTCGACGTGGGCGACGGCGATGCGGCGCGGATCGCGGCCATCCGCGGCGCCGAGCCGCCGGGCCATGCGCCGATCCAGCCCATCGCCACGCGCATGGCGTCGTGGGCGGCCTTCGAGGCCTGCGCGCCCGACCGCGTCGATGTCTTCCTCGACCCGCGTTGCGGCTTTCCGCCGCCCGCGCCGCGGCCCCGCGGCCAGGCCCACGCGCTGCAGCCCGAATCGATGCTGATCGTGCGGCTGCTGCAGATGATCCAGCGCAACGAGGACCTGCGCGAAGTCGAGGCTGCGCTCAAGCGCGACGCCGCGCTGACCTACCGGCTGCTTCGCCACATGAACTCGCCCGCGGTGGGCGCCGGTGTCGAGATCCATTCGCTGCACCATGCGGTGACCATGCTCGGCTACTCGCCGCTGTTCCGCTGGCTGTCGCTGCTGCTGGCGACGAGCAACGCCGCGGGCAGCCCGCCGTTCATGATGAAGAAGGCGATCCTGCGCGGCCGCTTCGTCGAACTGATGGGCGAGCTCATGCTGCCGCCCGGCGAGGCGGACAACCTGTTCGTGGTGGGCATGTTCTCGCTCATCGACCGGCTGCTGGGCGTCTCGATGCAGGAGGCGCTCTCGAAGGTGCAACTGCCCGGCGCGGTGCAGCAGGCGATCCTTTCGCGCGAGGGCGTGTACGGCCCCTTCCTGGCGCTGGCCGAGGCCTGCGAGCTGGACACCGGCGAGGCCGCGCACCTGGCCGAGGCGCTGCTGCTCGGCGCCGACCAGGTCAACGCGGCCCATCTGCGCGCGCTGGCGTGGTCGCACGACCTGACCTTGACCGAGGCCCGCTGAGCGGGCACCGCATGACACCGACCTCATCCGAATTCGTCTTCACCGACAGCGATTTCTCGCGCGTGCGCACGCTCATCCACCGCCGCGCGGGCATCGCGCTGGGCGAGCACAAGCGCCAGATGGTCTACAGCCGGCTCTCGCGCCGGCTGCGCGAGCTCGGGCTGCCGGAGTTCTCGACCTACCTGGCCCGGCTGGAGGACAGCCGCGACGGCGACGAGTGGCAGCTTTTCATCAATTCGCTGACCACCAATCTCACCTCGTTCTTCCGCGAGGCGCACCACTTCCCGGTGCTCGCCGAGCTCGCGCGCAAGTGCAGCCAGCCCCTCACCGTGTGGTGCGCGGCGGCCTCGACGGGCGAGGAGCCCTACTCGATCGCGATCACGCTGATGGAGGCGCTCGGCGAACGCGCCGCCGCGGCGCGCATCATCGCGACCGACATCGACACCTCGGTGCTCGAGCGCGCTGCGGCCGGCGTCTTCACGATGGAGCAGGCCAGCCGCATGCCGCCCGAGCGCCTGCGGCGCTTCTTCAACAAGGGCACGGGCGCGAACGCCGGCAAGGTGCGCGTGCGGCCCGAGGTCGCGGCCATGGTCAAGTTCTCGCGGCTCAACCTGCTCGACGCCTCATGGCCCGTGAAGGAGCCGGTCGACGCGATCTTCTGCCGCAACGTGATGATCTATTTCGACAAGCCGACGCAAAAGAAGATCCTCGAGCGCTTCGCGCCCCTGCTCAAGCCGCACGGCCTGCTGTTCGCGGGCCACTCGGAGAACGCGTCGCTCGTCAACCAGGCGTTCAAGACCGTCGGGCAGACCGTCTACGCGCTCGGAAAGGCCCGGGCGTGAGCGCCGCCGCCGCGGCCGTGCCCGCCTCGCTCGCCACGCACCACTACTTCGACCGCGACTTCGATTGCCAGGCCGTGAAGCTGCTGCCGGCCGAGTACTTCGTGACCGACGCCGGCGTGCTGCTGACGACCGTGCTCGGCTCCTGCGTGGCGGCCTGCATCACCGACGTGGAGGCCGGCGTCGCGGGCATGAACCATTTCATGCTGCCCGACGATGCCGCGGCCGATCCGCGCAGCCAGGTCGAGTCGATGCGCTACGGCGGCTACGCGATGGACGTGCTGGTGGCCGAGGTGCTGCGCGCGGGCGCGCGGCGCGAGCGGCTCCGGGCCAAGGTCTTCGGCGGCGCCGCGGTGCTGGCCAACATGACCATGCTCAACATCGGCGGGCGCAATGCCGACTTCGTGCTGCGCTACCTCGAGAAGCAGCGCATCGCGGTGGCCGCGCAGGACCTGCGCGGGCTGCATGCGCGCCGCGTGTGCCTGCAGCCGGCCACCGGCAAGGCCGTGGTGCGCAAGCTGCGCGCCAAGGACGACATCCAGGCGGTCCAGCGCGACGAGGGAGAACTCCTGCGCCGATGGTCCGCCACCTACGGCAAGGGAAAGTGCATCGCATGAAGAAGATCAAGGTGGTGTGCGTCGACGATTCGGCGCTGATCCGCAGCGTGATGACCGAGATCATCAACGCCCAGAGCGACATGACGGTGGTCGGCACCGCGGCGGATCCGCTGCAGGCGCGCGACCTCATCAAGGCCACGAACCCCGACGTGCTCACGCTCGACGTCGAGATGCCGCGCATGGACGGGCTCGAGTTCCTGGAGAAGCTCATGCGCCTGCGGCCGATGCCGGTGGTGATGGTGTCGTCGCTGACCGAGCGCGGCTCGGAGATCGCGCTGCGCGCGCTGGAGCTCGGCGCCATCGACTTCGTGACCAAGCCGAAGCTCGGCGTGCGCGACGGGCTGCTCAACTACACCGAGCTCATCACCGGCAAGATCCGAACCGCCGCCGCGGCGCGGCTGCTGCCCGGGCGCCACGGGGCCGCGAACAAAGCCGCGCCGGAAGCCGCGCAGGAGCCGATGCTGCGCAGCCCGCTGCTGAGCACCGAGAAGCTGCTCATCATCGGCGCCTCCACCGGCGGCACCGAAGCCATCCGCGAGGTGCTGCTGCCGCTGCCGCCCGACGCACCGGCGGTGCTGATCGCGCAACACATGCCGCCGGGCTTCACGCGTTCGTTCGCGCAGCGGCTCGACGGACTGTGCCGCATCACGGTAAAGGAAGCCGAGCAGGGCGAACGCGTGCTGCCGGGCCATGCCTACATCGCGCCGGGCGGCTTCCACCTGTCGCTCGCGCGCAGCGGCGCCAACTACGTGGCCCAGCTCGACCAGTCGCCGCCGGTGAACCGCCACCGGCCCTCCATCGACGTGCTGTTCGATTCGGCGGCGCGGCATGCGGGAAAGAACGCGATCGGAATGATCCTGACCGGCATGGGCAAGGACGGGGCCGAGGGCCTGCTGCGCATGAAGCAGGCCGGCGCCCGCACCTTCGGGCAGGACGAGGCGAGCTGCGTGGTGTTCGGCATGCCGCGCGAGGCGATCGCGCTCGGCGCGGTGGACGAGGTGGTGTCGCTCGACGAGATGGGGCGGCGCGTGCTGGCCCACCTGCGCACCTTCGGCGAGCGCGCGAACCGGGTTTGAGTGAGTGACGGAACGAACTGATTTTTTGGAGTTGAAGCATCGTGATTGACAAGAGCATCAAGATCCTGGTCGTGGACGACTTCCCGACCATGCGGCGCATCGTGCGCAACCTGCTGAAGGAACTCGAGTTCCTCAACGTCGACGAAGCCGAGGACGGCGCAGCCGGCATCGAGAAGCTGCGCGGCGGCAACTTCGGCTTCGTGGTGTCGGACTGGAACATGCCCAACATGGACGGCCTGACCATGCTGCAGACGATCCGCGCCGACCCCGAGCTCGGCAAGTTGCCGGTGCTGATGGTGACGGCCGAGGCCAAGAAGGAGAACATCATCGCGGCGGCGCAGGCGGGCGCCAACGGCTACGTGGTCAAGCCCTTCACGGCCGCCACGCTCGAGGAAAAGATCAACAAGATCTTCGAGAAGCTGCAGAAAGAGGCGGTGTGAGATGAGCCAGCATGCGCTCGAACAAGCGGAGCACGGGAACACGGCCGAGGAGCTGCTCGGGCGCATCGGGCAGCTGACGCGCCAGCTGCGCGAGGGCCTGCGCGAGCTCGGCCTCGACAAGCAGGTCGCCAAGGCTGCGCAGGCCATCCCCGACGCGCGCGACCGCCTGGGCTACATCGCCACCATGACCGAGCGCGCCGCGCACCGCGCGCTCAACGCGATCGACCTTGCGCAGCCGCTGCAGGAAGACCTCGCGAGCAATGCCAAGGGCCTGACGCAGCGCTGGGACGAATGGTTCGCCAACCCGGTCGAGCTCGACCATGCGCGCCAGCTCGTGATGGACACGCGCGGCTACCTGAACGATGTGCCGCAGAAGGCCGGCGCGATCAACACGCAGCTGATCGAGATCCTGATGGCGCAGGACTTCCAGGACCTCACGGGCCAGGTCATCAAGAAGATGATGGAAGTGGTCAACGACGTCGAGACGCAGCTGCTGCAGGTGCTGATCGACAACTCGCACGGCGACAAGCGCCACGAGCCCGAAACCAGCAGCCTGCAGAACGGCCCGCAGATCCACGCGGACAACCCCGAGGCCGTGACGGGCCAGGCGCAGGTCGACGACCTGCTGGAGAGCCTCGGGTTCTGAGCTCGGCCGTGCTCAGACCGTGAGCACGACCTTGCCGGTGTGCGCCGCGCGCTCGAGGTACGCATGCGCCTGGGCCGCGTCGCCCAACGCGAAGCTGCGGTCGATGTGCACGCCGAAGCGGCCGTCGGCGAGGCCTGCGTCGATGAACTGCAGCCCGCGCCGCAGCGCTGCCTCGTTGCGCGGCAGCCCGAGGCTGGCCGAGCCGGTGAACTCGAGCACCTTGTAGACATGGAAGCGCCAGCTGCGGCGGAACTGCGCCGTCACCGGGTAGCCGAGTTCGGCACCGCCCGACAACCCATAGAGCAGGTACCAGCCGCGCGCAGCGACCGCGTCGCCGAGCTGCGCGAACATCGGCCCGCCCACGCCGTCGTACACCAGGTCCACGCCGCGGCCGCCGGTGTGCTCGTGCACGCTGCGAACCACGTCTTCTTCCTCCGTCACCACAACGTGGGAAGCGCCCGCGTCGCGCAGCGCCTGGCGCTTGGCGGCGCTGCGCGTGGTGGCGATGGCCGTGAGGCCTTCGGCGCGCGCCATCTGCAGCGCGGCGAATCCCGTGCCCGACGAGGCGCCCGTAACGAGCAGCGTGCCGCCCCGGCGCAGCCGCGCGATCTCGAACATCGCGAAATAGCCCGTGAGGTAGGCCATGTACGCCGCGGACGCCTGCGCGGCCGAGAGGTTGGCGGGATGCCGCACGACGTGCGTGGCCGGAAAGACGATGCGCTCGCCATAGGTCGGGTAGCGGCCCTGGTGCGCGCCCGGCAGCAGCGCCACGCGGTCGCCCACCGCGAGGCCCTGCACGCCGGGCCCGACGGCCTCGATGACCCCCGCGGCCTCGTTGCCGAGCCCGCTCGGCAGTTGCGCATCCTCGATGTAGAGCCCGCGCCGCCACAGCACGTCGGCCTGGTTCAGGCCGATGGCCTGCACCGCGATGCGGACCTCGCCGGTGCCGGGTTCGGGCACCGGCCTGTCTTCGAGCGCGAGCACCTCGGGGCCGCCGAAGGCGTGAAAACGAACCATCCTTGCCATACAGATCTCCTTTGCGGTGAATGTAGGCATCACATCGGCTGCGGGGAAATCGACAGATCACATAATCACCATGCACCCCATCGATCGTGGATGTACCCCTGGTGAACCTTGCTGAACTGAACCGCATCGACCTCAACCTGCTGACCGTGCTCGCGGCGCTGATGCGCGAGCGCCATGTCAGCCGTGCGGCCGATCGGCTGCATATCGGCCAGCCCGCCGTCAGCCATGCGCTCGCCAGGCTGCGCGTACTCACGGGCGACGCGCTGTTCGTGCGGCAGGGGCGCGAGATGGTGCCGACGCCGCGCGCCGAGGCACTGATGCAGAGCCTCGGGCCCGCGCTCGAGCAGATCGAGGCGGCGCTGCGTTCGGAGGTAGCGTTCGAGCCGGCGCAGGCCGCGCCGGTGTTTCGCGTCGGCCTGACCGACGACCTGCAGATCGCGGTGCTGCCGCGGCTGCTGGGCCTGCTGCGCGCCGAGCTGCCGCATGCCAGGCTGGTCGCGACCACGGTGAGCCACCGCGATGCGATGCAACAGCTGCAGGACGGCCGCGTGAGCACCGTGCTGGCCTACCTGCGCGACCTGCCGGCCGGCGCCAAGGTGCGGCGCGCCACCACCGCGCGCTATGCAGTGCTGCGCGCCGATGCCGATGCGAAGCCATTGACCCTCGACGACTTCTGCGCGCGCCCGCATGCGCTCGTGACCTTCGCCGAAGACCTGCGCGGCTTCGTCGACGATGCGCTGGACGCGCTCGGCCGAGCGCGGCGCGTGGCGGTGTCGCTGCCGCAGTTCGGCAGCCTGCCGGCGCTGCTGGCCGGCACTGACCTGTTGGCCACGGTGCCGGCCTACCTTGCGGACGCGCTGTGCGCGGCGGGCGGTCTGCGTTGCGAGCCGCTGCCGTTCGAGAGCCCGACCTACGAGATCACGATGTGCTGGCGTGCGCCCGCGGACCGGGACCCGGCCGAGGCTTGGCTGCGTGGCGCGCTGCTGCGCGCGCTCGGGCACTGAAGACGCTGAGACAATGGCGGGCGCACAAGGGGCCTCGGGGGCCCCTTTGTGCCTTCTTGGATCTCAATACGAAGGAATCTGCATGGCTGTCGAAGGAAGCGCGGGCGACCTGGTCAATGTCGTGAGCTTGCTCGGCGCCGCCGTGGTGGCGGTGCCGCTGTTCAAGAAGCTCGGCCTCGGGTCGGTGCTGGGCTACCTGGCCGCGGGCCTGGCCATCGGGCCTTTTGGCTTCAAGCTGTTCAACGATCCGCAGGCCATCCTGCACGTGGCCGAGCTGGGCGTGGTGATGTTCCTGTTCGTGATCGGGCTGGAGATGCAGCCTTCGCACCTGTGGAGCCTGCGCAAGCAGATCTTCGGCCTCGGCAGCCTGCAGTGCCTGGTGTGCGGCTGCCTGTTGACGCTGGTGGGCATGGCATTCGGCTTTGCGCTGGCGGTGTCCTTCATCAGCGCGATGGGTTTCGTGCTCACGTCGACCGCCATCGTCATGCAACTGCTCGGCGAGCGAGGCGACATCGCCGCGCCGCGCGGACAGCGCATGGTCTCGATCCTGCTGTTCGAAGACCTGCTGATCGTGCCGCTGCTGGCCATGGTGGCCTTCATTGCACCGCCCGCGCTCGATGCCGCGGCCGTGGTGCCCTCGCGCTGGGGCGTGATCGGGCTGGCGCTGGGTGCATTGACCGCGCTGGTGGCCGCAGGCATCTGGTTGCTGAACCCATTCTTCCGCATCCTTGCCAACGCGAAGGCGCGCGAGGTCATGACCGCCGCCGCGCTGCTCGTGGTGCTCGGCGCGGCGCTGCTGATGCAGCTCGGGGGCCTGTCGATGGCCATGGGTGCGTTCCTGGCCGGCGTGCTGCTGTCGGAGTCCACCTTCCGGCACCAGCTGGAGGCCGACATCGAGCCCTTCCGCGGGTTGTTGCTGGGGCTCTTCTTCCTCGGCGTGGGCATGTCGCTGGACCTGGCCGTGGTGGGCCGCAACTGGCAGTTGATCGTGGCGGGCGTGGTGGCGCTGATGGCGACCAAGGCCGCCTGCATCTATGCCGTGGCGCGCCTTGCCAAAAGTTCGCATGCCGACGCGCTCGACCGCGCGGTGCTCATGGCGCAGGGCGGCGAGTTCGCGTTCGTGCTGTTCTCGGCAGCGCTGGGTGCGCGCGTGATCGACGCCACCGTCAATGCCAACATGACGGCGATCGTCGTGCTGTCGATGGCGCTCACGCCGCTGGTCGTGCTGCTGCACCAGCGCTTCGGGCCGCGCACCGCGATGTCGATGGACGGCGTGGAAGCGGCCGGCGGCCAGCATGCGAAGGTGCTGGTGATCGGCTTCGGCCGCGTCGGCCAGATCGCCAGCCAGGGCGTGCTGGCACGCGGCGCCTCGCTCACGGTGATCGACAACGACACGCAGGTCATCCGCGACGCGCAGTCCTACCTGGGTTTCAAGGTCTACTACGGCGATGGTGGCCGGCCCGATGTGCTGCACGCCGCCGGTGCCCATACCGCCACCGCCATCCTGGTCTGCGTGAACGACAAGGCCGCTGCGACGCGCATCGCCGAAACCGTCCGGGCCCAATGTCCGCATTCGCGCGTGCTGGTGCGGGCCTACGACCGCGAGCATGCGGTGGAGTTGGTCAAAACCGATCCGACGGCCACCGTGGTTCGCGAGACTTTCGAATCGGCCATGAAGATGGGCTACGAGGCGATGCTGGCCACCGGCGCGACCGAGGACGAAGCCGCCGCCGTGATCTCGGACCTGCGCCGGCTCGACGAGGATCGCTTCGACCTGGAGGTGGCAGGCGACGCATTCGCCGGCCGCGCCTTGCTGCAGGCCGGCCTGCGAAATGGCGGCAAGCGCGATGCCGGGAGCGCGGGAGCGCCTGCGGTTTGAGCGCGCCGATGCACCGCCCCTAGAGCACGTCCTTCAGGTGTGCCCGCAGCCGGCTGATCGCCTGGCTGTGCAGCTGGCACACGCGCGACTGGCTCACCTCGAGGATGGCGCCGATCTCGCGCAGGTTCAGCTCTTCCTCGTAGTACAGGTTCAACAGCAGCTGGTCGCGTTCGGGCAATGCGGCGATCGCGTCCACGAGTTGGTGCCGGAAGCCCGAGGCCATGAGCTGCGCGAGCGGATCGTCGTTGCCGGCGCCGTCGTTGCGCGCCTGGCGGTCGAGCCAGGCGGTGTCGGAGTCGCCGTCGTGCGCGAAGTCTTCCACGTAGAGCAGCTGGCAGCCCTGGATCTCCTGCAGCAGCGACTGGTAGTCGTCGAGCTCCATGTCGAGTGACTTGGCGATCTCGCCCTCGGTGGCCGCGCGCCCGAGCTGGTGCTCGAGCGCCTGGATGGCCTGCTCGACCTTGCGCGACGACTGCCGCAGGCCGCGCGAGCCCCAGTCGCTGGCACGCAGTTCGTCGAGCATGGCGCCGCGGATGCGCTGGCTCGCGAAGGTCTCGAACTGCGCGCCGCGGTTGTCCTGGTAGCGGGTGGAGGCATCGAGCAGGCCGATCATGCCGGCCTGGATCAGGTCGTCGAGCTCCACGCTGGCCGGCAGCTTGGCCAGCATCTGCAGCGCCATGCGGCGCACCATCGGCTGGTGCTGCTTCAGCAGATGCGATTTCTCAAACGTTCCCTGTGCGGTATACACGGTCGTCCTCTTCCTCGTTGGCGGGTTCCTGCATCAGGGCCTCGGGCCGCCAGAGCGCCGTGCCGGCGTCCTGCGGCCGCACGGCCGGGCGCCATGGCCACTGCGTGACGGCGGCGGCAATGACGCGGAAGTCCACGGCCGCGGGGCTCGTGGGGAAAGCCTCCACGACGCTCTGTCCGAGCCGGCGCGCGGCGGGCATGTGCGGGTCGGTGCGGACCCAGCCGGCAGGCTGCATCGACACCGCGAGATAGCGGCTGCCCGTGTCGACCAGGTTGGCCATGCCCTGGCGCGCGGCCTCGGGTTCGGCGACATGGTTGATCAGCAGCCGGAGCTGACGCACGGCGTGCGCATAGTGCAGCCGCTTGATGCCCGAATAGGTGGCGGTGATCGAGGCCGGCTGCGGCTGCAGCACGATCACAAGTTCGTCGGCCATGCGCGCGAGCGGCGACAGGTTGCCGTCGCTGTCGAGCGCCGCATCGACCAAAATTACGTCGCCGCGCCACAGCAGGCGCGGGTCGGTGTGGCCAGGCTGCGCGCCGGGCAGCGCCGGCAGCACGCCGACGCCGCTGGGCGTGCGCGCGACGGCGCCTTCGCAGGTCAGCCGCCGGGCCGCCACGTCGGCCAGCGTGCCGAGCGGCTCGACGACCCACTCGGCCGCGACCGAGTTCTCGCCGATGCCGTGCTCGTCGAGCAGCAGCACGTCCTTGCCCATGTGGGCGAGCGCCGCACCGAGGTTCATGGCCACGGTGGTGGTGCCTGTGCGGCGGCCCATGCTTGCGATGGCGATGAGCCGCGCGGACGACTGCGCCAGCAGCCGCCGCAGCCCGTCGGCTTGATCGAGAACCCGCTTGCTCACGTGTCCAGCGCCTCCAGCAGCAGGAACAGCTTGCCCACGCCGGCGTACAGCACGTTGCCCGAGACCGGGCGACCCACGCGTGCCGCGCGGCCGGTGAGCTGCACCAGCAGCGCGCGCGTGCGCGCGGCCCAGTCGCCCTCGGCCTGCAGCAGGCGCCAGACGGTGGTCGTGACCTGGCCGGCCACGAGCAGGCGCTTCAGCATGTGCGGATCGCCGGCCTCGCCGAGTCCGCCGAGCGCCGAGAGGCCCTGGCGCAGCAGCCGGAAGCAGGGCTCGGCCTCGGCGGCCCAGGCCTGCCACTGCGAGAGTTGGCCGAGCGCAACTTCGGCGCCGATGTTGCAGAGCGCATGGCTCTGCGCCAGCACCTTGCGGCTGCGCGCATCGATCACGCGGGTGGCGATGCAGCGCAGGCCCGGCAGGCCGCCGTCGGTGCGCAGCGTGACGCGGGCCTGCGCTTCCATCCGCAGCGCGGGCCGGCCCTTGAAGAGCACGGGGCGCGGCTCGCCGTAGGCGAAGTCGAGGCCGTTGAGCGTGGCGTATTCGCCGGTGCGCGGATCGGTCACCGCGGTGGCGCCGGGCACGCGCGCGAGCCACTGCTGGCGCTGGACCTGCCACTGCAGCATCAGCTCGGCCGAGGGCAGCCGCGGCAGCATGTGCACCACGGTCTTGGCGCCGAAGTCCTGCTGGCGCAGCCACTGCACCTGCCGCACGCCGGGCCTGCGCGCCGGGTCGGCCGCATGCCGCGTGGCGGCGGTGGAGAGCCACTGGTTGGGGGCCGCGAGCGGCATGCCGGTGCGGTCGGACAGCAGCAGGCTGCCCTGGCAGTGGTAGGCGTCGCTGCCCTGGTCGGACTTGAGGCCGACCTGGCCGCCGAGCGCGAGCAGATGGGTGTCGCAGCCGCTGGCGATCTCGCTTGCGGCGTGCGTCATCAAGGCCTGCAGCACCGCCTTGTGGCCGACGTCGTCGTCGGCGGCCTGGCGCCAGAGCGCCCGCGCCTGGGCGAAGCCGAGCGGCGCGGCGGCGAGCGCCTGGGCCGCGGCCGCCACTTCCTGCGCGTCGTGCGCCATGGCGCTGATCAGGCGGCGGTACTGCAGGCGCTGGCGTTCGGCTTCGGCCTGCGCCGACGCAGCCGCGGCGCTCGCGGCGGCTGCGGCGTCGTTGAGGTCGCCTTCGCCCGGCACGAACAGCGCGCTCGCGCTGTGGGCCTGGAACACGCTGTCGACGAGCTGGGCGCGGTCGGCGCGCATCAGGTTCTCGGGCACCTTCTGGCCGCACGAGACGTAGTGCACCGGCAGGCGGTGGCGGATCGCGGTGTCGATCAGCGCGCCGGGGTGGGTCGCCTCGTCGACCTTGGTGAAGATGCAGCCGGCCAGTTCGCTGTCGCTGCCGTGGCGGTAGGCGTGCACCACCTCGTTGAGCGTGTCGCCGTGGCTGGTGGCGTTGAGCAACAGCAGCCGCTTCACGGGGCGGTGGCTGTTGCAGAGCATCGCGATCTGGTCGGACACGGCGCGGTCGCGCTGGCTCATGCCGACGGTGTCGATCAGCACCATGTGCTTGTCGCGCAGGTCCTGCAGCACCAGGTGCAGGTCGGCCGCGTCCTTCACCGCATAGACCGGCACGTTGAGGATCTGGCCGTAGATGCGCAGCTGCTCGTAGGCGCCGATGCGGTAGCTGTCGGTGGTGACCAGCGCGAGCTTGTCGGCACCGAAGCGCATCACGCATCGCGCCGCGAGCTTGGCGGTGGTGGTGGTCTTGCCGACGCCGGTGGGGCCCATCAGCGCATAGACGCCGCCCTGCGCGAGCAGCGCGTCCTCGTCGCCGAGCACGGGCAAGGTGCGGATCAGCTCGGAGCGCACGAAGGCCATGCCCTCGGCGTGGCTCTGGCCGGTGGGCAGGTGTTCGAGCATCGCCTTCGACAGGCGCGCGCTGAAGCCGGCACCGAGCAGCGTGCGCAGCAGGCGCCCGCGCATCGGGTCGCGGCGCTGCTTCTCGCTCCAGGCCACGCCGGCGAGCTGCTCTTCGATCATGCAGCGCATCGAGTGGAGCTCGCCGAGCACGCTGTCGGCCGCGACCACGGCGGGCGCCGGTGCCGGCGCAGCGGCGGCGGTCGGCGGCGGGGTGAGCGCAAAGGCGGGTGCGGCGGGTGCTGCGGATGCGGCAGGTGCCTTCGCCTGCATCGCTTCCACGTCCTGCTGCACCATGGCGACGATCTCGACGCCTTCGGCAACCACGCGGTTGGTCAGCACGATGGCTTCGTCGCCGAGCGCTTCGCGCGCCATGCGCAGGGCCTCCCGGCTGGTGGGCGCGACGAACTTGCGCGCGCTGGTCCGGACGTCTGTGTGCGTGTTCAAACTCTTCCTCCGAGGGTGGCGGTGATCTTGATGTTTCGGGTGTCAGGAATCTCCGCATGGGAGAGGACCTTGAGCTGGCGGAAGCTGCGCCGCAGGAAGCGCGCAAGCAGCACGCGCAGCGAATGCTGGACCACGAGCACCGGCGCCAGGCCCAGCTGCTCCTGCCGCGCGATGGCGGCGCGGGTCTGCTGCATGAGGCTGTTGGCAAGGCCGGGCTCGATGCCGTTGTTGTTGGCGAGCGCCTGGTGCAGCACGCCGTCGAGTGCGCCGTCCAGGCCGATCACCTGCAGTTCCGAGTCGCCCGGGAACAGCTGCTGCACGATCGCGCGGCCGAGCGCCAGGCGCGCGAGCGAAGTCAGCTCGGCCGCGTCCTTGACCGTGGGCGCATGTTCGGCCATCACGTCGAGGATGGTGCGCATGTCGCGGATCGGCACCTCTTCGTCGAGCAGGTTCTGCAGCACCTTGTGCAGCGTGCTCAGCGACATGACCTTGGGCACGAGGTCCTCGGTCAGCTTGGGCTCGGTCTTGCCGATCTGGTCGAGCAGCTGCTGCACTTCCTGGCGGCCGAGCAGTTCGGCCGCGTGCATCTGGATCAGGTGGTTCAGGTGCGTGGCCATCACCGTGCAGGCGTCGACCACCGTGTAGCCCATGACCTGCGCCTCCTGGCGCAGCGCCGCGTCGATCCACACCGCGGGCAGCTGGAAGGCCGGATCCTGCGTCGGCGTGCCGGGCAGGGTGCCGGCCACCTGGCCGGGGTTGATCGCCATCCACTGGTTGGGAAAGGCCTCGCCGCGGCCGATCTCCACGCCCTTGAGGCTGATGACGTAGGTGTTGGGCGGGATCTCGAGGTTGTCGCGGATGTGCACCACCGGCGCGAGAAAGCCGAGCTCCTGCGCGATCTTCTTGCGGATGCTCTTGATGCGGCCCAGCAGCTCGCCGTTCTGCGTCTGGTCGACCAGCGGTATCAGCCGGTAGCCCACTTCCATGCCGAGCGGATCGACCAGTGCCACGTCGTCCCAGGTGGCTTCGGGCGTTTCGGCCGGGGGCGCCGCCTGCACCGCGGCCGCCGCGGCCGCGGCCTGCTCGGCGGCCACGCGCGGTGCGCGCTGCAGCAGGCGCCGCCCGAGCCAGGCCAGGCCGCCCGCGATCAGCAGGAACGCGAGGTTCGGCATGCCCGGGATCAGGCCCATCAGGCCGACCAGGCCGGCCGTGAGAAACAGCACCTGCGGATTGGAGAACAACTGGCCCGTGAGCTGGCCGCCGACGTCCTCGTCGGTGGTCACGCGCGAGACGATCACGCCGGCCGCGGTCGAGATCACCAGCGCCGGGATCTGCGCCACCAGGCCGTCGCCGATGGCCAGCAGTGTGTAGGTGGTGCCGGCGGTGGCGAAGTCGAGGTCGTGCTGGAGCATGCCCACCACCAGGCCGCCGATGATGTTGATCACCAGGATCAGCAGGCCCGCCACCGCGTCGCCGCGCACGAACTTGCTTGCGCCGTCCATCGAGCCGTAGAAGTCGGCTTCCTGCGCCACCTCGGTGCGGCGCTTGCGGGCCACGTCCTCGCCGATCAGGCCGGCGTTGAGGTCGGCGTCGATCGCCATCTGCTTGCCGGGCATCGCGTCGAGCATGAAGCGCGCGCCGACCTCGGCGATGCGCCCCGCGCCCTTGGTGATCACCATGAAATTGATGATCACCAGGATGATGAACACCATCACGCCGACCGCGAAATTGCCGCCCACCAGGAAGTGGCCGAAGGCCTCGATCACCTTGCCCGCGGCGTCGGGGCCGGTGTGGCCGTGCATCAGCACCACGCGCGTCGAGGCCACGTTGAGCGACAGCCGCAGCAGCGTGGAGAACAGCAGCACGGCCGGGAAGGCCGCGAAATCGAGCGCCTTCATCGTGTACATGCTCACCAGCAGCACCATCACCGACATCGCGATGTTGAAGGTGAACAGCAGGTCGAGCAGGAAGGGCGGCAGCGGCAGCACCATCATGCTCATGATGAGCACGATCAGGATCGGGCCGGCAAGGCCTTTCCATTGAGCGCCGGAGAAGAGCTGCGCCGGCAGGCGCGTGAGGTTCGCCATCGCGTTCATGGGGCGTGGGGTGTGTATTCGAGCGATTTCGGAATCGGCAGGTCGGCCGGCGTGCGCGGTGCGTCGCCGCCTTCGGCCTGCCAGCGCTTGAGCTGGTAGACCCAGGCCAGCACCTCGGCCACCGCGGTGTAGAGCCCGGCCGGAATTTCGTCGCCGAGCTTGGTGTGCTTGAACAGCGCGCGCGTGAGCGGCGGCGCCTCGAGGACCGCGACCTTGTGCTCGCGCGCCAGCTCGCGGATGCGCGCGGCCACCAGGTCGGAGCCCTTGGCCACCACGCGCGGCGCGCGCATGTCGCTGTCGACATACTTCAGCGCCACCGCGAAGTGGGTCGGGTTGGTCACGACGATGTCGGCCTTGGGCACCTCGGCCATCATCCGGCGGCGCGCCATCTGCTGTTGCTGGCGGCGGATCTTGGCCTTGATGTGCGGATCGCCTTCGCTTTCCTTGTGCTCCTGGCGCAGGTCCTCGCGCGACATGCGCAGCTTGCGGTGGTAGCTCCAGAGCTGGAACGGCACGTCGATCAGCGCCACCAGCAGCAGCGTGGCTGCGATCAGCAGGCAGTTGTGCGCCACCAGGCTCACCATCTTGGGCAGTGCGGTGCGTTCCGACTGCGCCATCAGCGACGAGACCTCGTCCATGCTGCCCATGATCACGAGCCAGGCCACGCCGCCGATCAGCAGCGACTTGGCCAGCGCCTTGACCAGCTCGGACAGCGACTGGAACGAGAACATGCGCCCGATGCCCGCGATGGGGTCGAGCTTGCTGAACTTGGGCGCCACCGCCTTGGTCGAGAGCAGCCAGCCGCCGAGCATCAGCGGGCCGGCCACCGCCGCGATCAGCATCACGCCGAACAGCGGCGCCAGCGCGTACAGCGACTCGACCAGCATCAGCCCCGCGCGCGAGAGCATGTGGGCCGGGTCGAAGGCCGTGGCCCGGTCGAACCGCAGCCCCTGCGCCAGGGCGGCGCGCATGGTGTTGCCGAGCGAGCCCGAGGTCAGCCAGAGCCCCGCGCCGGCGGCCCCCAGCAGCACGAAGGTGGCGAGCTCGCGCGACCGGGGCACGTTGCCGTCCTCGCGCGCCTTCTCCAGGCGCTGCGATGAGGCAGGTTCGGTTTTTTCGAGGTCGCTTTCTTCAGCCATGGGTGCTCCGGGCGAGCGTTGGCGGCACGGCGCCTGCTCATGGCTGATTGTTCGTGCGGGCGCCTCCGGACAATCGGTCGATCAGCGCGGGCATTTGCCCGCTGCTTGGTTGATCGGCGCGGCGTGCGCCTAGGCAGCGGGGGGCACCGGGTCGGCCGGGGCGGCCGGTTCGGCGGGGGCGGCGGCCGGCACCGGCGCCGGCATCGCCGCATACGGCACCAGCGGAATCTGCGCCGCGCGCAACCGCTCGAGGATGGTGAACAGCAGGTCGCTGCGCACGCCGCCCGCGAGGCGCGGGCTCGAGACATAGGCGATGGCCTGGAACACCAGCAGGCCGCCTTCGATGCCTTCGAGCGTGAGCGACGGCGCGGGCGTCTCCAGCACGCCTTCGTGCTCGCGGCAGGCCGTGAGGATCAGCTCGCGCACCTGCGCCGCGTCGGTGGTGAGCGGCAGCGGCAGGCGGATCAGCACGCGGCCTTCCGCATTGGCCAGCGTCATGTTGCGTACGGTCTTGGTGATGAACTCCGAGTTCGGCACGATCAAGGTCGAGCGGTCGCCGAGCTGGATCTCGGTGGCGCGCACGTTGATGCGACGCACGTCGCCCTCGGTCGTGCCCAGCACCACCCAGTCGCCGACCTTCACGGGCTGCTCGGCGAGCAGGATCAGGCCCGAGATGAAGTTCTGCACGATCGCCTGCAGCCCGAAGCCGATGCCGACCGAGAGCGCGCTCGCGACCCAGGCAATGCGCTCGATGCTGATGCCGAGCGCCGACAGCGAGAACGCGACCACGAGGATGCCGCCCACGTAGCCCAGCAGCGTGGCGATCGAGCTCTGCATGCCGGGCTCGAAGCGGGTGCTCGGCAGGTAGCTGCCCGCGAGCCAGCGCTTGAAGATGCGCAGCACGATGAAGCCCAGGATCGCCACGCCGACCGCGCTCAGGATGGCGCCGGGCACGAGTTCGAACTCGCCCACCTTCACGCCGGTGCCGAACTTGCCGCTGCGCTGGAACACCTCGTCGGGGCCGGTGCCCAGCGGCGCCGCCAGCGCGATCAGCATGTAGAAGAACAGGCCCACCCGGCTCAGCCCGGAGAGCACGGTGGCGGCCTGGTCCAGCGTCTGCGGCGCGAGGCCGAAGCTCTTCTGCAGCCGCTGGCCGAAGACGCTGCGCGACGACACGCTGGCCATGAACACGTCGTCGGCAAACTTGAACAGCACGTAGAACGAAGCGGCGACGATGCCGGTCCAGGTCAGCTGCGAGGCGAGCAGGCTGGCGAGCGCCACGTACCCCACGGCAAGCAGGACCCAGATCGTGACCATGACCGCGCCGATGAAGGCCACCAGCAGCCCGACCCAGATCGGTCGCTCGGGCAGGCCGGCCTCGGGCGGCGCGGCGCGCAGCGTCCGCAGGCGAAGCAGCACCGCCCCGATCAGCGCGGTGAGCACCAGCGCGGTGACCACGTGCGTGGCCACCACGGCTGCGAAGCTCGCATCCACGAGCGCGTTGATCTCGGCCGGCGTCCATGCCAGCGCGGCGACGAGGGCCACGAGCCACGGCAGCGCGGCGAGGCGGCCGGCCACCGCGTCGGGCATCGGTGGCAGGCGCCAGCTCGGCCGGCCGATGGCCAGCAGCGAACGGCCCAAACCGACGACGAAGGCCATGAACACCAGCGCCTGCGCGATCGAATGCAGCGCCTTGCGCGCCTGCGGCTCCCAGGTCGCGTATTCCTCGAGCACCCGCACGAAGCCGTGCGTCGCCAGCGCGACGAGCAGCACGTGGCTCGCCACGATGGCGATCACCAGCAGCGAGCGCCGCAGCCGCCCGGGCGGCAAGACCCGCGCAGCGAGCCGCGCGAGCAGGTGCTCGGCGCCCCAGGTGCCGAGCACGGCCAGCGCGAGTGCCAGCACCAGCGCACCGATCACGCCGGCGCGCGTGCCCTGTCCGGTCGCCTTTTCGAAGCCGTCGCCCAGACCCGCGGCCAACGTCCGCAGGCGGGCAATGTCGCCGGGCCAGGCGTCGCGCAGATCGCGCCAGAATTCGCCGCCCAGCGGCGAGGGCGCACGCTCGGTGACCTGCGCCTCGAACAGCGCGCGGCGCTGGCCCACGAGTTCGGCGCCGCGCTGCCGTACGTCGATGGCCAGCAGGCGCGCCAGCCGGATGTCGGCGTCGAGCGTGTTGCGCTCCTTGGTCAGGGTGGCGCGCTGGCGCGTGATGTCGGGGTCTTCGGTGGCGCCGGCCGCGGGCGGGTTGCCGAGTTCGCCGAGGCGGGCGTTCAGGTCGGCCAGCTCGGCGGTGCGCGCGGCCACGAACTTTTCGGCCTGCGCGCCGATCGCGTTGATCTGCGCCATCTGCTCGCGCAGGCTTTCATGCGATTCGGGCGCGGCCTCGGTGATGCGGGTGAGCTGCGCGCGCAGCTCGGGCACGCTCAGTTCGGGCGCGGCGGGCGCCATCGCAGCGGTGGCGGCGCTGCCGGCCTTTTCCTCGGGCTGCGCCAGCGCGGCGCCGCCGCACAGCAGCAGCGGGGCGGCCAGGCACAGGGCGAGCAGACGGGAGATCACGCGCATGGCAGCCATCATAGAAGGGCGGCCGCCGGCCCCGCGGCGGGGGTCAGCCCGCCGGGCTGAACAGGTCGACCCGGTCGGTGATGATGCCGTCGGTGCCGAGCTCGATGAGCCGCTGGGCGGCCCATTCGTCGTTGACGGTGTAGCTCAGCGTGCGCAGGCCGGCCGCCTGCACCCGGCCCACGGTGGCCGCATCCCAGAGCGCATGGTTGCAGACCACCGCGGCGCAGCCGAGGCCGACGGCGGTGTCGAACCAGCCGTCCTGCAGCGTGTCGAGCAGCAGGCCACGCGGCAGCTCGGGCGCCGCTTCGCGCGCCGCGCGCAGCGATTCGGCCTGGAACGAGGTCAGGAGCGGCGCGATGGCCGCGCCCTGCCAGAGCCGTGCGGCCTCGCGCGCGACCACCGCGCCGGTCTCATGCTCGGTGCCCGGCGTGGGCTTGATCTCGATGTTGAGCAGGTAGCCGTTGGCGAGGCAGAAGCGCGCGAGGTTTTCGAGCGTGGCGAGCGGCTCGCCCGCGTAGGCGCGCGAATGCCAGCCACCCGCGTCGAGCTGCGACAGCGCGCTCCAAGAGAGGTCGCCGCCGATGCCGTGGCCGCTGGTGGTGCGTTCGAGCGTGGCGTCGTGCATGAGGAATGGCACGCCGTCGGCGCTGAGCTTGGCGTCGCACTCGAACATGCGCCAGCCATGCGCGGCGCCGAGCCGGAACGCGGCCAGCGTGTTCTCAGGTGCGAGCTTGCCGGCGCCGCGATGGGCGATCCAGCGGGGATAGGGCCAGGGCGTAGCGTTCATTTTTCAACCGTCCGTCGTATGTGTCGCGGCGCAGTCCAGTGCACCCGTGGAACCGGCTCCGCCGGGCCACCGGGTGCGCCCCCCAGTGGGGGGAGGCGCCGCAGGCGCTTCGGGGGGCG
>CAMLCW010000030.1 GCA_946478645.1 uncultured Variovorax sp. | reverse complement strand
AGGCGTTGTGGTGCTTGCCGTAGTGGTACTCGAGGGTTTCCTTCGAGTATTCGGGTGCCAGCGCGTCGAGGGCGTAAGGCAGGGGTGGGAGCACATGTTCCATGGTCTTTTTCTCGTGGTTGGTTGTGGGAATCGACGATTCTAGGAAGTAATCACCGGCCCTGCGTCGGACGCGTTCCCGTCTGGCCGGGCGCGACGGTCAGGTCGACCGTGCCGTCGGCGAGCCGTGCCGACACCGCGTCGCCGGGATGGAGATCCTTCGCGCTGACGACCGTGCGGCCGTCGGCGTCGCTGAGCAGGGCATAGCCACGCTGCAGCACGAGCGCCGGATCGAGCAGCCGAAGGCGCGCCGCGACGCGCTCGAGGCGTTCCCGTCGCTGCACCATGGCGCGCGAGAGCTTGAGCGGAAAATCCGCCGTGATCGCTCGGGGCGCATGGCCGAGGCGCTCGATACGGGACATGGCCGCATAGCGCAGCCGCTGTGAATGGTGCGCGAGCCGCAGCTGGTGGCGCGCGACCATGCCCGAGGGCCGTCCCAGGCGTGCCGCGGCCTGGTCCAGCCGCTGCCCCAACGCATCGAGCCGCGTGTCGAGCGCATCGCCCAGGCGCTCGCCGAGCAGATCGAGCGCGCCGAGCCATACGGCCTGCGGCGCACTCACGAGCTCCGCGGCCGCGGTGGGCGTGGGCGCGCGCAGATCGGCGCAGAAGTCGGCGATGGTGAAGTCGGTTTCATGCCCCACGCCGCAGACCACCGGCACCGGGCTCTGGACGATGGTGCGCGCCAGCGCCTCGTCGTTGAAGGCCCAGAGGTCCTCGATCGAGCCGCCCCCGCGCACCAGCAGGATCACGTCGACGGCGGGCGCAAAGGCGTAGAGCGACTGCAGTGCGCGCACCAGCTCGGCCGGCGCGCCGGCGCCCTGCACCGCCGCCGGGGCGAAGACCACCGGGATGTGCGGCACGCGGCGGCGCAGTGCCGTGACCACGTCGTGCAGCGCCGCGGCGCCGGGCGAGGTCACGAGGCCCACCGAGCGCGGCATCAGCGGCAGCGCCCGCTTGCGGGCCGTGTCGAAGAGCCCTTCGGCTTCGAGCCGGGCCTTGCGCTGCAGGAACTGCTCGAACAGCGCGCCCTGCCCCGCCCGTTGAAGGCTCTCGACGACGAGTTGCAGGTCGCCGCGCGGCTCGTAGACGGCCAGCCGGCCCCGCACCTCGACCTGGTCGCCGTCGCGCGGCGAGAAGTCGAGCAGGCCTGCGGCGCGCCGGAACATGGCGCAGCGCAGCTGGCCCGCTTCGTCCTTGAGCGCGAAATAGCAGTGGCCGCTCGATGCGCGCGAGAAGCCCGAGATCTCGCCGCGCACCGCGACCGGGTTGAAGCGCGCATCGAGCGCGTCGGCCGCCGCCCGGCAGAGCGCGCCGACGGCCCAGATCCGCGGCCCCGGCGCCGCGCCCGGCTCACGCCAGCTCACGAAGCGCGCGAGCGGCGGGCTGCCACTCTTCCACAGTCGGCCGCTGCGCCGCAGCAGATGGCACCGGGCATGGAACAAAAGCACGGTTTGTCGTGCAAGCCCTTGATTTCATTGGAAAAAGAAGTGCTCAAAATTCAGTCGATCTAACGAGAGGCCCGTCCCATGCGGGTTCGGACGCGTTGCGCAATGGGTTAATCACAAAGTTATCCACAGAATCTGTGCGTCTTCGCTTACAGGACGCGTGCCGTGTGGCGCGGCCTTCGCTCGGGGGATAATCGCCGCGCATTTGCAGTCTACGGGCCGGAGGATTTTCTTGTTTTCCATCATTGTTGCCGCGGGCTGGCCGATCTGGCCATTGCTTGCATGCTCCGTCATTGCGCTCGCGCTGGTGATTGAACGCTTCCTGAACCTCAAGACCGAGAAGGTGCTGCCGCCGAAGCTGCTCGACGAAGCCATCACCGTCTCGCACGGCGCCGTGCCGGGGCCCGACGTGGTCACCCGGCTCGAACAGAACTCGATGCTCGGCCAGGTGCTGGCTGCGGGCCTTCGGGCGCTCAACGCCAACCCGCTGTGCTCCGAGGAAGACCTGCGCGCCGCGATGGAAGCGTCGGGCCGCGCCGTGGCGCACCGGCTCGAACGCTACCTGCCGGCGCTCGCCACCATCGCATCGGCGGCACCGCTGCTCGGCCTGCTGGGCACCGTCATCGGCATGATCGAGATCTTCGGCTCGCAGTCGCCCGGCAGCGGCGCGGTGGGTTCGGGCAATCCTGCGCAGCTCGCGCACGGCATATCGATCGCCCTCTACAACACCGCGTTCGGCCTGATCGTGGCGATTCCGACGCTGATCTTCTGGCGCTACTTCCGCACCCGCGTCGACGAATACCTGCTGCACCTCGAACTGTCGGGCGAACGCTTCGCGCGCCACCTGAGCGCCCTGCGCAAATGAGCCGCCCGGGCCGCATGCAGTTTCGCCACGGCGCGCGCGACGAGCCGGAGATCAACCTGATCCCGTTCATCGACGTGCTGCTGGTGATCCTGATCTTCCTGATGCTGTCGACCACCTACAGCAAGTTCACCGAAATGCAGCTGCGGCTGCCGACGGCCGACGTCGACGCCCAGCGCGACTATCCGAAGGAAGTGATCGTCGCGGTGTCGGCCGACGGCCGGTATTCGATCAACAAGACCCCGATGACGGAGCGTGGCGTCGACGCCGTGGCGGCGGCCCTCGCTGCGGCGGCGACCGGCGGCAAGGACAGCGTCGTCATCATCAGCGCCGACGCGAGCAGTCCGCATCAGTCGGTGATCACGGTGATGGAGGCCGCGCGCCGCGCCGGCCTGGCGCAGATCACCTTTGCCGCCCAGTCGACGTCGCACTGAGGGCCGCCGAGTGAAGGCCGAGGAGCGCAACGCATCGGCCTCCCGGCTGCAACGCGCCTGGCTGCGGCGCGGCCCGCTGGCCTGGCTGCTGTGGCCACTGTCGCTGCTCTATGCGGCGCTCTTCGCGCTGCGCGGTTCGCTCTACCGGCTCGGCTGGCTTCGCACCGAACGCGCCGGCGTGCCGGTCATCGTGGTCGGCAACGTGATCGCGGGCGGTGCCGGCAAGACCCCAGTGGTGATGGCGGTGGTGCGGCATCTGCAGCAGCGTGGCCTGCGCGTGGGCGTGGTGTCCCGCGGCCATGGCCGCAGCACCGCCGACTGCCGCGAGGTGCTCGGCGACAGCGCGCCCGAGGCGGTGGGGGACGAGCCGGCATTGATCCATCACGCCACCGGCGCGCCGGTCTTCGTGGCACGGCGCCGCATCGAGGCTGCGCGGGCGCTGCTGGCGCGCCACCCGGCGACCCAGGTCATCGTGAGCGACGACGGGCTGCAGCACCTGGCGCTGGCGCGCGACATCGAGATCTGCGTGTTCGACGACCGTGGCGTCGGGAACGGCTGGCGCCTTCCTGCCGGACCGCTGCGCGAGCACTGGCCGCGCGCCTGCGATTTCGTACTCCACAGCGGCACCCGGCCTGCCTTCGCGGGCGGCTACACCGCGACCCGCGCACTGGCGGCCGAAGCGGTGGCGCACGACGGCGCGCGCATTCCGCTCGATGCGCTCGCCGGCCATCCCGCAGTCGCGCTTGCGGCCATCGCGCGGCCCGAGGCTTTCTTCGAGATGCTGCGCGCGCGCGGACTCGTGCTGTCGCGAACCATCGCGCTGCCCGACCACCACGATTTCGCCGATTGGGAACCGCCCGCGCTTGCCGGGCAGCCCTTGCTCTGCACCGAAAAGGACGCCGTCAAGCTGTGGCACCACGACCCGCGTGCGCTCGCGGTGCCGCTCGACTTCGCGCCGTCGGCCGCCTTCTTCGCCGCGCTCGACGCAAAGCTATCATCGCTCGATGGACACCAAGCTGCTTGAACTGCTCGTCTGCCCCGTCACCAAGGGCCCGCTGACCTGGAACGCCGAGAAGCAGGAGCTCTGCTCGCGCAGCGCGCGCCTCGCCTACCCGGTGCGCGACGGCATTCCCGTGCTGCTCGAGAACGAGGCACGCACGCTGTCCGACGAAGAGCTGGGGCTGTGAGCTTCACGGTCCTGGTGCCGGCCCGCCTCGCGTCGACGCGGCTGCCCAACAAACCGCTCGCCGACATCGCCGGCCTGCCGATGGTCGCCCGCGTGGCCTTGCGCGCCGCCGAGTCGGGCGCGAGCCGCGTGGTGGTCGCGGCGGACCATGCGTCGATCGTCGACGCCTGCCGCCGGCACGGTGTCGAGGCCGTGCTCACGCGCGAGGACCATGCGAGCGGCAGCGACCGGCTTGCCGAGGCCTGCGAACAGCTCGGGCTCGACGGCGGCGACATCGTGGTCAACGTGCAGGGCGACGAGCCGCTGATCGAGCCGGCGCTGATCGATGCGATGGCCGCCACGCTGGCCGCCCATCCCACCGCCGCGATGAGCACCGCGGTGCATGCCATCGCGTCGCTGGCCGACTTCATGAATCCCAACGTGGTGAAGGCCGTGGTCGACGCCGAAGGCCATGCGCTCTATTTCAGCCGGGCGCCGATTCCCTGGTGGCGCGACGGCTCGTCGGGCGGCGCGGCGCCGGCCGTGCTGCCTTCGCCCGCGCCGCTGCGGCATATCGGCATCTATGGCTACCGTGCGGCATTCGTGCGCGGTTTTCCGTCGCTCCCGCCGGCGCCGATCGAGGCCACCGAGGCGCTCGAGCAGCTGCGCGCGCTCTGGCACGGCCACCGCATCGCGGTGCATGTGAGCCAGGCCGCGCCGGGCCCCGGCGTCGACACCCCCGAGGACCTCGCACGCGTGCGCGCGCTCTTCGCGAGCGCGCGCTGAAGCCTGCCCGCAGGCGGCGGCAGCGGGAATTTCCCCTGTCCTCGCATGCTATCCTCGAAGCAATTCCGCCTTGGGCGGCCCCTGGGCCGCACGGGGTGCGACACAAAATCAAAGAACCGTCCGAGGACACCATGAGACTAATTTTGCTGGGCGCGCCCGGGGCGGGCAAAGGCACGCAAGCCACCTTCATCTGCCAGAAGTACGGCATTCCCCAGATTTCCACCGGCGACATGCTGCGTGCAGCGGTCAAGGCCGGCACGCCGCTCGGGCAGCAGGCCAAGTCGATCATGGAATCGGGCGGCCTCGTGAGCGACGACCTGATCATCAACCTGGTGAAGGAACGCATTGCCCAGCCCGACTGCGCCGGCGGTTTCCTATTCGACGGCTTCCCGCGCACGATCCCCCAGGCGGACGCCATGAAGGCGGCCGGCGTCAAGCTCGACTATGTGCTCGAGATCGACGTGCCGTTCAGCGACATCATCGAACGCATGAGCGGCCGGCGCTCGCACCCGGCATCGGGCCGCACCTACCACGTCAAGTTCAACCCGCCGAAGATCGAAGGCAAGGACGACGTCACGGGCGAAGACCTGATCCAGCGCAAGGACGACGAGGAAGAAACCGTTCGCAAGCGCCTCGAGGTCTACAGCGAGCAGACCCGTCCGCTGGTCGACTACTACTCGGCCTGGGCCAAGGCCGATCCGGCCAATGCACCCAAGTACCGCGCCATCAAGGGCGTAGGCACGGTCGACGAGATCACCCAGCGCGCGCTGGCCGCCCTCAGCAGCTGATCGCCGCGCCGGCCCCGCCGTTCAGGCGGCGCCTTCCTTCTCTCCCGCCAACAACAGTTCGAGCATCAACGCCACGCGCGCCTTGACCGGCGTCAGCGCGCCGGCATCGCGCAGCCGGTCGTCCGGCCGCGGCAGAATGCGCCCGCTCGCGCAGCGCGTGGCGCGCAGCACCGCCATGCCCGCCTGCTGGGCGCGCCGGGCCGCCGCCTCGAGGGCATGGTGCAGCGTGCCGTTGCCCGTGGCCGCCACCACGAGCCCACGGACCGGATCGGTGGCGCCGCCGGCACGCTCCCGGCACATGAGATCGATCAGCGCGCCGCTGGCGCCGGCATGGCTCACCACGAGCTCGACCCGCGGCCAACCCGCGGCGGCCACCGCCTTGGCCACCGCTTGGAGCCCTCCGCAATCAACGCCGTGCAGGGCCCCCGGCCAGTCGCGGACGCGCCGGACCAGACCCTCTTCCACGTACCCCACGGCGCCCGCATCGCCCGACGAGAACGCGTCGAGACGGTAGGTATGCACCTTCTGGACGTCGAGCGCGCCGTGCACCGTGCCGGCGCAGACCACCGTCGTTCCACTCGCGCCCGGCGTGACCGCGACCGCCATGGCATCGCGCAGGTTCTGCGGCCCGTCGGGCGAGAGTGAACTGGCCGGGCGCATGGCGCAGGTCAGCACGATCGGCTTGGCCGGCGCGAGCACCGATTGAAGGAAGAAGGCCGTTTCCTCGATGGTGTCGGTGCCATGGGTGACCACGATGCCCGCCACATCGGGCTCGGCAAGCCACGCGGCGCAGCGTTCAGCCAGCCGCAGCCAGACGTCGAAGTCCATGTCCTTGCTGTCGAGCTGCGCCACCTGCTCCGCCGCAAGCGCAAAGCCCGCCGGGGCGTCGATGCCGCCGAGCAGATCGGCCACCCCGACCTCCCCCGCGGTGTAGCCGATGTTGTCGCCACCGCTGGCGGCACGGCCCGCGATGGTGCCACCCGTGCCCAGGACCACGATGCGCCGATCCGACGCCGATGAATTCACCATGCTTGCCAACTCTTGAAAACTGGTTAAAAATACAGGTACTGGATATCTAGCCAGTGCCGCAAGGAACCACCATGCAGTTCGCCGTCAAGCTTACAGCCCGCCAGCAGCAGATCCTGGACCTGATCCAGAGCGCCATCGCCCGCACCGGCGCGCCACCCACGCGTGCCGAAATCGCCAATGAACTCGGCTTCAAATCGGCCAATGCGGCCGAGGAGCACTTGCAGGCGCTGGCCCGCAAGGGCGTGATCGAGCTCGTCAGCGGCACCTCGCGCGGCATCCGCCTCAAGGGCGATGCGCTGCGCTCGCTCAACGAGACCCGGCACCGCGAAGGCGGACAGTTCTCCCTCTCGCTGCCTGGCATGGCGCAGCTCGCACTGCCGCTCATCGGTCGGGTGGCGGCCGGTTCGCCGATCCTCGCGCAGGAACATGTCGACCAGACCTACTACGTCGAGAACACGCTGTTCCAGCAGCAACCCGATTACCTGCTCAAGGTGCGCGGCATGTCGATGCGCGACGCCGGCATCATGGACGGCGACCTGCTCGCGGTGCAGGCCACCAAGGAAGCCCGTAACGGCCAGATCGTGGTGGCCCGCCTGGGCGACGAAGTCACTGTGAAGCGCCTCAAGCGCAACAAGCAGGTGATCGAACTGCATGCCGAAAACCCCGACTACCCGACCATCGTGGTGCAGCCCGGCGAACCCTTCGAGATCGAGGGCCTCGCCGTGGGCCTGATCCGCAACACCATGCTGATGTAGCCGGCCAGTCCGGCTGCCGACGACAGCCTCCATCCATCCAGCCGCAACAGGTGGCGGGCGTATGGCGCAACAAGGCGCCATCACCCTGTTGCGTCCGGCGAAAGCAATCCTGCCTGTGTTCAACCTCAAACCTTCTTGGAGTTCACATGGGAATCGCCCTACTCGCTATCGTTGACCTTTGGACGCCGCTGCAGTCGCTGGCGAGCCGGCTGCTGCCTGTGCGAAATGTCCACCGCCGCAGTGCCCGTGCGGCTTCCACGGGCTCGCACAGCCTCGTCGGCCGCCCCGCCGGCACGGCCCGGCCCTGCGGCCAGGCGGCAGCCAACGCGGTTGCGGCCCCGGCCCGGCCGCTGCGCGTGATCCGCGTGGTCGATCAACCGGGCGAAAAACGCAGCGCCAACCGCATGGTGATTTCGGGCCGCATGGCCGACGTCTGTGCCGAGCTCGACCGGCTCGCCGCGCTCGAGGCCATGGAATCCGTGCACACCGCGCCGAGGTCCGCGCAGCTCCACTGAGCCATGCACGCCCCGGTGACTTTCCCCGGGGCTGGGTATCCAAACGTTCAGGCGCGCGCCGTGCCGGTGCTGCGAGGCACAATTGCATGCCATGAATATTGTGATCCTCGACGATTACCAGGACGCCGTGCGCAAGCTGCACTGCGCCGCCAAGCTCGACGCCTATGCGGCCAAGGTCTATACCAACACCGTGAAAGGCATCGGCCAGCTCTCGGTGCGCCTGAAGGACGCCGACGTGATCGTGCTGATCCGGGAGCGCACCCACATCTCGCGCCAGTTGATCGAGAAGCTGCCCAGGCTCAAGCTCATTTCCCAGACCGGCCGCGTCGGCGGCCATATCGACGTGACGGCGTGCACCGAGCGTGGCGTGGCCGTGGCGGAAGGCACTGGCTCGCCGCAGGCGCCGGCCGAACTGACCTGGGCATTGATCATGGCGGCCATGCGCCGGCTGCCGCAGTACATCAGCAACCTCAAGCACGGCGCGTGGCAGCAGTCGGGCCTCAAGTCGGCGTCGATGCCGCCCAACTTCGGCCTGGGCTCGGTGCTCAAGGGCAAGACGCTCTGCATCTGGGGCTATGGCCGCATCGGCCAGTTGGTGGCGCGCTACGGCCAGGCCTTCGGCATGCAGGTCGTGATCTGGGGCCGCGAGGCGAGTTGCGCCAAGGCACGCTCCGACGGCTTCCAGGTGGCGCAGAACCGCCAGGAGTTCTTTGCCGCGGCCGACGTGCTCTCTGTGCACCTGCGGCTCAACGAAGAGACCGTGGGCCTCGTCACGCTCGAGGATCTGTCGCGCATGAAGCCGACGGCCCTCTTCGTCAACACCTCGCGCGCGGAACTGGTCGAGGCCGATGCGCTGCTCGCCGCGTTGAACCGCGGCCGCCCTGGCCTCGCGGCGATCGACGTGTTCGAGAGCGAGCCGCCGCTGCAGGGCCACGCGTTGCTGCGCCTCGAGAACTGCATCTGCACGCCGCACATCGGCTATGTCGAGCAGGAAAGCTACGAGAACTATTTCGGCCAGGCGTTCGACAACGTCGTGAGCTTCATCAAGGGCAACCCCACCAACATCGTGAATCCCGGCGCCTTGCAGGTCCGCCGGTGAGTCCGAAGGCGGCCCCGTGAGTCGCTCGGCGTCCCGGAGTGCGCTCTGGGCGCTGCTGGCCGGCAATTTCGTGATTGGCACCGGCGTGATGGTGGTGCCGGGTACGCTCAACGAGATCAGCGCCTCGCTGTCGATCTCCGTCGCGACGGCGGGTCAGCTCATCACGGTCGCGGCCATCGTGATGTGCATCGGCGCGCCGCTGCTGGCGGCCGCGGTGGCGGGCTGGGACCGCCGCCAGCTGCTCACGCTCTCGCTGCTCTGGTACGCCGCATGGCATGCCATTTCGGCCGCGATGCCCAGCTTCGGCGCCCTGCTGCCGGTGCGCATGCTCACCGTGATCGCGCCGGCCATCTTCACGCCGCAGGCTGCGGCCTGCGCCGGCCTGCTGGTGCCGCCGGAGCAGCGCGGGCGCGCCGTGACCTTCGTCTTCCTCGGCTGGTCGCTGGCCTCGGTGCTGGGGCTGCCGATCGGCGCGCTGATCGGCGGCCATCTCGGATGGCGCATGGCGTTCGTGGCCATCGCGGTGCTGAGCGTCGCGAGCGCGGCCTGGGTCTGGCTCACGCTGCCGCAAGGCATTCGTCCCGCGGCCCTGTCGAGAGCCGCCTGGTCGCGCGTGCTGCGCAGTCCGGTGCTGATGGGCATCGTTTCGGTCACCGCCCTGCAGGGTGCCGGCCAGTTCGTCCTGTCGAGCTACTTCGGGCCGGTGCTGAAGCGGGACTTCGGCGCAGACCCCACCATGTTGAGTCTGGTGTGGGGCCTGTTCGGCGTCTTCGGCGTGCTGGGCAACATGGTCGTGAGCCGCTTCATCGACCGCGTGGGCGCGGGCCGCATGGTGCTGCTGACGAGCTCGCTGATCGCGCTGAGCCTGTTCCTCTGGCCCTGGGCGCCCACCCTGCCCTGGCTTGCCGCGGTGATCGTGCCGTGGGGGCTCGGATGCTTCGCTACCAATTCTGCGCAGCAGGCCCGGCTGGTGAGCCTGGCGCCGGCGCTCGCACCCGGCTCTGTGGCGCTGAACAGCTCGGGCATCTACACCGGCCAGGCCGTGGGCACTGCGCTCGGCGGATGGCTGCTGGCCAACGACGCCTCGGCCTGGATGAACTGGGCCGGCCTGGCGCTGATCCTGCTGGCCATCGGCGTGAGCGTGGCCATCGACCGCAGCGGCCGGCCGGCGTGACGCGCCTGCTGCGACAAACCCGCAGAGCCCGTGGCGGCCATGGCGGCAAAATCGCAAGTCGGCCCGAACACCGCGTGCCGCGCCGGCGGCCTGCGGACCGGGGCCTCTTCCAACCAGTGAAAATCCTTCTCCAATGACAGTCAACTACACCCGGATCGGCGTCGTCGGCGCCGGCGCCATGGGCCGGGGCATTGCCCAGATCGCGGCCCAGGCCGGCAGCGAGGTGCTGCTGCTCGACAGTTTTGCAGGCGCCGCGGAGCGCGGCCGTGAGGCGCTCGCGGACCAATGGAACAAGCTGCACGAAAAAGGCCGGATCGACGCGGCCACGCGCGACGCGCAGGTCGCGCGCGTCAAGGCGGTCGACTCGATCGCCGCGCTCGCGGGCTGCGACCTCGTGATCGAAGCGGTGGTCGAAGACCTCGAGGTCAAGCGCAAGCTCTTTCGCGAACTCGAAGCGGTCGTCACGCCCGCGGCCACGCTCGCCACCAACACCTCGTCGCTCTCCGTGACGGCGATCGCCGCCGGCCTCGCACACCCCGAGCGGATGGCTGGCTTCCACTTCTTCAACCCCGTGCCGCTGATGAAGGTGGTCGAGGTCGTGGCGGGCTTCCGGACCTCTCCCGACATCTGCAAGCAGCTCGCGGGCTATGCCGCGCAGATGGGCCACAGCGCGGTGCAGGCGCAGGACACGCCCGGCTTCATCGTCAACCATGCCGGCCGCGGCTACGGCACCGAGGCGCTGCGCATCGTCGGCGAAGGCGTGGCCGACTTCGCCACGGTCGACCGCATCCTCAAGGACCAGGCGGGCTTCCGCCTCGGCCCCTTCGAGCTGATGGACCTGACCGCGCTCGACGTGTCGCATCCGGTGATGGAGTCGATCTACCACCAGTACTACGAGGAGCCGCGCTTCCGGCCCAGCGTGATCACCGCGCAGCGCCTCGCGGCCGGCGTGCTCGGGCGCAAGACCGGCGAAGGCTTCTACCGCTACCCCGACGGAACCCAGCAGCAGGCCACCGAGCCGCCGCCCCCGAGCGTGGCCGCCATACCGTCGGTTTGGGTTTCGCCGCGCGCCGCGCGCCGCGCCGAGCTGCTGCGGCTGGTCAACACGCTGGGCGCGCAGATCGACAGCGGCGCGACGGCGGCGCCCGGCTCGCTGATCCTCGTGGCGCCGCTCGGCTTCGACGTGACCACCATCGCCGCCGTCGAACGCCTGGACGCCACGCGCACCATCGGCATCGACATGCTGGTCGACGATGCGGCCACCAAGCGCCGCGTGCTGGCCACCAACCCCGCCACACGGCGCGACATGCGCGACGCAGCACATGCGCTCTTTGCGCGCGACGGCAAGGCCGTCAGCGTGATCCGCGACAGCGGCGGCTTCGTCACGCAGCGCGTGGTCGGCACCATCGTGAACATCGCCGCCGACATGTGCCAGCAGCGCGTGTGTTCGCCGGCCGATCTCGAGACTGCGGTCCAGCTCGGCCTCGGTTAT
Organism: uncultured Variovorax sp.; assembly: GCA_946478645.1. Next base: position 12,202 of record CAMLCW010000030.1, on the reverse strand, counting down.
CCGAGCGGACCGCTGGCCATGGGCAACCTGCATGGCCCGACCAACATGCTCGAAGTGCTGTTCAACCTGCAGACCGTCTATGGCGATCCGCGCTATCGCCCAAGCCCATGGCTGCGCCGCCGCGGCGCGCTCGGGCTGAGCCTGCTGCACGAAGAAGAGTAATCAGCCGCCCGAATCGACCCTCCAAGAAAGCATCGCAGCCATGCCCGCCGAACTGAAAAGCACCAGCGAGGGACGCACCATGGTGCTGACCATCGCCAATCCGACCCAGCGCAATGCGCTGGCTCCCGAGATCTACGCCGCGGGCATCGAGGCCCTCAACGGCGCGGAGAGCAGCGACGAGGTCCGCAGCGTGGTGCTCGTGGGCCAGGGCGCATGGTTCTGCGCCGGCGGCTCTCTGCAGCGGCTGGCCGACAACCGGCAGCGCGATCCCTCGGTGCAGGCCCAGAGCATCGAGGGCCTGCACAACTGGATCGATTCGATCCGTGCGTTTCCGAAGCCGATCATTGCGGCCGTCGAGGGCGCGGCGGCGGGCGCGGGCTTCTCGCTGGCGCTGGCCTGCGATTTCATCGTGGCCGCGCGCGATGCGGTCTTCGCGTCGTCGTATAGCAATGTGGCGCTGTCCCCCGTGGCGGGCCTGAGCTGGGAGTTGGCCCAAGCGCTGCCGCGCCAGCTGGCCAGCGAATGGCTGATGTGCGGCGAGCGCATCGCTGCGCCGAGGCTGCATGCCCTGGGCCTCATCAATGAATTGAGCGAAAACGGCCAGGCGCTGGCGGGCGCGCTGGCGCTGGCGGCGCGGCTCGATGCGCACGCACCGAATGCGCTCGCAAGCATCAAGGAACTGCTCACCGAAGCGCGCGGAGCCAGCTTCGCTTCGCAGCTCTCGCAGGAGCGCGACCACTTCGTGCGCAACCTCCATCATCCGAATGCCGGCATCGGCATTGCCGCCTTCCTCGAGAAGAAGCCTCCGCAGTACGGATAGCGCGCCGTCGCTCCCGTGACACCTTCCCGCCTTTCAGTCGCCGACAGGACAGACCATGGACGACCCCATTCTTACCATCGAAGAACGTGAAGCGATCAACAGTGGTCGCTGGTTTTCTTCTCTCTCGCCATCGCTACGGCACGACATTCTCCGATGCGCTTTCGTCAAACGCTTCAAGGACGGCGACCTGATCGCCGCCCGCGGCGACCCGCCCGATCACTGGATCGCCTGCGCCAAGGGCGCGGTGCGCGTCAGTTCGACGGCGGTGTCGGGCAAGCAGGTGACGCTGACCTACGTCGAGCCGGGCATCTGGTTCGGCGACGTGGCGATGTTCGACGGAGACCGGCGCACGCACGACGCCTATGCGCATGGCGACAGCACGGTCCTGTGCGTGGCGCGTGCCGACTTTCAGAAGATCCTCGCGACGCACGTCGAGCTGTACGAAGCGCTGATGCGGCTGCAGGCGCGCCGCATCCGCACGCTGTTCGGGCTGGTGGAAGACCTCAACACTTTGCCGTTGCGCGCACGGCTCGCGAAGCAGCTCATCCATCTGGTGCGCAGCTACGGCGTGCCGAATCTCGACGACGGCAGCCAGACGCGCATCGGCCTGCACCTCGCGCAGGAAGAGCTTGCGCAGCTGCTCGGCGCTTCGCGCCAGCGGGTCAACCAGGAACTGAAGACCATGGAGCGCGAGGGCACGATCCGGATCGAGCCGGGGGGCCTCGTGGTGCTGGACCGCGCAGCCTTGATGCGCATCTCGGAAGCAGATCATTGACATGAGCCAGGACTTCTCCAATTTCATCGGTACCCGCGCGGTCTCGGCGCAGCATGCCTTCGACGTCGAGACGCTCGCGGCCTGGCTCGCGGCAAACCTCGATGGTTTCGAAGGGCCGCTCGCGGTCGAGATGTTCAAGGGCGGGCAATCCAACCCGACCTACAAGCTCGTCACGCCGAAGCGCAGCTACGTCATGCGCGCCAAGCCGGGCCCCGTCGCCAAGCTGCTGCCTTCGGCGCATGCGGTGGAGCGCGAGTTCAAGGTGATGAGCGGACTGGCCGGCACCGACGTGCCCGTGCCGCGCATGTACTGCCTGTGCGAGGACGAAGCCGTCATCGGGCGCGCCTTCTACGTGATGGAATTCATGCAGGGCCGCGTGCTCTGGGACCAGTCGCTGCCCGGCCTCACCAACGCCGAGCGCGCGGCCTACTACGACGAGATGAACCGCGTGATCGCGGCGCTGCACACCGTCGACTTCGCCGGCCGCGGCCTGGGCGGCTATGGCAAGCCCGGCAACTACTTCGAACGCCAGATCGGCCGCTGGAGCAAGCAGTACAAGGCATCGGCCGACGGTGCCGGCGAACTCTCGCGGCCCATCGAGGCGATGGAGCGGCTGATCGACTGGCTGCCCGCGCACATGCCGGCGAGCGCGCGCGACGAAAGCAAGATTTCGATCGTCCATGGCGACTACCGCCTCGACAACGTGATGTTCCACCCCACCGAGCCGCGGATCATCGCGGTGCTCGACTGGGAGCTTTCAACGCTGGGCCACCCGCTGGCCGACTTCAGCTACCACTGCATGTCCTGGCACATGCCGCCTTCCACCGGCCGCGGCCTCGGCGGTGTCGATGTGGCCGCGCTCGGCATTCCCACCGAAAGCGAGTACATCCGCCGCTACTGCGAGCGCACGCGCATCGCGACGCCCGAGGCGCTCGTGCCCGACTGGAACTTCTACCTGGCCTACAACCTGTTCCGCATGGCCGCGATCCTGCAAGGCATCGCCAAACGGGTCGAGGCCGGCACCGCATCGAGCGAGCAAGCCGTGGCCTCGGCGCGCGGCGCTCGCCCCATGGCCGAAATGGCCTGGCAGTTTGCCCAAAAGGCATAGACAAGCGCCCACACCCACCAGGAGACAAACGATGGACTTCGAATACTCGGCCAAGACCAAAGAACTGCAGAAGCGCGTCAGCGCGTTCATGGACGACTACATCTTTCCGGCCGAAGCGGAGTACTCGGCCGAACTGGCCGCCAACACGGCGGCCGGCAAGCGCTGGACGGCGCTCAACACGGTCGAGAAGCTCAAGGAAAAAGCCAGGGCCCAGGGCCTCTGGAACCTGTTCCTGCCGGTCGACAGCGCCGCGGCCTCGGGCTACGAAGGCGCGGGTCTCACCAACCAGGAATACGCACCGCTGGCCGAGCTCATGGGGCGCGTGCAATGGGCGTCGGAGGTCTTCAACTGCTCGGCACCCGACACCGGCAACATGGAGACGATTGCCCGCTACGGCTCCGACGCCATCAAGGCGCGCTGGCTCAAGCCGCTGCTCGAGGGCCAGATCCGCTCGGCCTTCGCGATGACCGAGCCCGAAGTCGCCTCCAGCGACGCCACCAACATCTCGACGCGCATCGAGCGCCAGGGCAACGAGTACGTGATCAACGGCCACAAGTGGTGGATCTCTGGCGCGGCCGACCCGCGCTGCGCGGTCTTCATCACCATGGGCAAGAGCGACCCCGACGCGCCGCGCCACTCGCAGCAGAGCATGGTGATCGTGCCGGCCGACACCAAGGGCATCCGCATCGTGCGTCCGCTCAACGTGATGGGCTATGACGACGCACCGCATGGCCACGTCGAGATGTACTTCGAGAACGTGCGCGTGCCCGTCGACAACATCCTGCTCGGCGAAGGCCGCGGCTTCGAAATCGCCCAGGGACGTCTCGGCCCCGGACGCATCCACCACTGCATGCGCCTGATCGGCCTGGCCGAACGCGCGCTCGAGCTGATGTGCAAGCGCGCCTCCTCGCGCGTGGCCTTCGGCAAGACCGTCGCCTCGCAGACCGTGACGCAGGAGCGCATCGCCGAAGCGCGCTGCAAGATCGACATGGCCCGCCTGCTGACCTTGAAGGCCGCTTGGCTCATGGACGTGGCCGGCAACAAGGTCGCGAAGAACGAGATCGCGATGATCAAGGTGGTGGCGCCGAGCATGGCCTGCCAGGTGATCGACTGGGCCATGCAGGTGCACGGCGGCGGCGGCATGTGCGACGACTTCCCGCTCGCCTACGCCTATGCCGGCGCGCGCACGCTGCGCTTTGCCGACGGTCCGGACGAAGTGCACCGCAATGCGATCGCGAAGTGGGAACTCGGCAAGTACGCGCCGAGCAAGACCGACGCCGAGATGCCCGTCACGCGTTTCTGAGCTTTTCGGTATTGCCCCCTCTCCCGCCGGGAGAGGGCTGGGTGAGGGCCGGCGGCGCTGAATGCGCCGCCGGCCCTTGCTCATTGCGCGGGCCGCAGCGTGGCGGCGAGCCGCTCGGCGCACGATTGGGCCTGCTTCGCATCGCGCGCCTCGACCATCACGCGCACCAGCGGCTCGGTGCCGCTCGCACGGATCAGCACACGCCCGCCGTCGCCGAGCTCGGCTTCGATGCGTGCGGTTTCGCTGCGCAAGGCCGCGTTGTTCTGCCAGTCTTGCCCCGGCGCGAGGCGGACGTTGATCAGCGTCTGCGGGAACAGCGTGACGCCCGCCAGCAGCTGCGCCACCGTCTTGCCGCTGCGCACGCAGGCCTGCAGCACCTGCAGCGCGCTCACGATGCCATCGCCCGTGGTGTGGCGGTCGAGCGCCAGCAGATGGCCCGAGCCTTCGCCACCCAGCAGCCAGCCGCGCTTGTCGAGCTCTTCGAGCACATAGCGGTCGCCCACCTTGGCACGCACGAACTCGATGCCTTGCCCGCGCAGCGCGACCTCGACCGCCTTGTTGGTCATCAGCGTGCCAACCACACCGGCGGGCTTGTCGCCGCGCGCGATGCGCTCGGCCACCATGAGATACAACAGCTCGTCGCCGTTGAACAGGCGCCCGCTGGCATCCACCAGTTGCAGGCGGTCGGCGTCGCCGTCCAGCGCGATGCCGTAGTCGGCACCTTGCGCGGTCACTGCCTCCACCAGCGCCGCCGGATGCGTGGCACCAAAACCATCGTTGATGTTCAGGCCGTTGGGCGCACAACCGATGCTCGTGACCTCGGCACCCAGTTCATGGAACACGTTCGGCGCCACCTGGTAGGCGGCGCCGTGCGCTGCGTCGACCACCAGCTTCATCTCGCGCAGCGTGAGATCGGTGGCGAAGGTGCTCTTGCAGAACTCGATGTAGCGTCCGGCCGCGTCGTCGAGGCGGCGCGCCTTGCCGAGTTCGGCGGAGGTGACCCATGTCGGCGCCTCTTCGAGCGCGGCTTCCACCGCAAGCTCCCAGGCGTCGTCGAGCTTCGTGCCCTGCGCACTGAAGAACTTGATGCCGTTGTCGGGAAACGCGTTGTGGCTCGCGCTGATCACCACGCCGAGGCTCGCGCGCTGCGCACGCGTGAGGTAGGCCACCCCGGGCGTGGGCAGCGGCCCGAGCAGCACCACGTCGACGCCGGCCGAGTTGAAGCCCGATTCGAGCGCGGATTCGAGCATGTAGCCCGAGATGCGCGTGTCCTTGCCGATCAGCACCGTCGGGCGCGCTTCGGTCTGCTTGAGCACGCGGCCCACGGCATGCGCGAGGCGCAGCACGAAATCGGGGGTGATGGGCGATTGGCCGACCGTGCCGCGGATGCCGTCGGTGCCGAAGTATTTGCGGGTCATGGAACGCTTCTTGTTGTTGAATTCGTTGAAAGAAAAAACTAGCGGGCGGCCGGGGCTGGCGCCTGCGCTTGCATGGCCCGCCATACGGCGAGCGCCGCCACGGTATCGCGCACGTCGTGCACGCGCACGACGGCCGCACCGCGGTCGACCGCGAGCAAGGCCGCCGCCACGCTGGGCACGAGGCGCTCGACCGCGGAAGGAATGCCGGTGACGGCACCGATCGACGATTTGCGCGACCAGCCCAGCAGCAGCGGATGTCCCGCGGCCTGCAATTCGCGCTGCCGCGCCAGCAGCGCGAAGTTCTGCGCCACGGTCTTGCCGAAGCCGATGCCTGGATCGAGCGTGATCCGCGCCGGCACGATACCGAGCGCCCGCAGCAGCGCCAGTTGCGCCTGCCAGAACGACAGCACCTCGGGAATGACCTCACCCTGCATGGGCGCGGCCTGCATCGTCTGCGGGTCGCGGTGCATGTGCATGAGGCAGATGCCGCAGGAAGGATGTGCGGCGACGGCCTCGCGCGCACCCGGCTGCCGCAGCGCCCAGACGTCGTTGACGATGTCGGCGCCCAGGTCGAGCACGGCGCGCATGACCTCGGGCTTGTAGGTGTCGACGGAAAGCGGCACCTTGAGCCGCACTGCCTCGCGCACGACCGGCAGCACGCGCGCCAGCTCGGCCTCGAGCGGCACGGCGGGGCTGCCCGGGCGGGTGGATTCACCGCCGATGTCGAGAATGTCGGCCCCGTCCTTCAGCAATTGCTCGCAGTGCCGCAACGCAGCCTCGGTGGAGGCATGGGCGCCGCCATCGGAAAAGGAGTCGGGCGTGACGTTGACGATGCCCATCACACGCGGCTGCGCGAGGTCGATCGAGAAGCGGCTGGTCTGCCAGGCTGCCGGGGACGTCATGACCGGCATGCGGCGCCTTCTGCATCCGCATCGAAAACGGGGCCCATGGCCCCGTTGTTGTCGGATTCCGGATGCACCTCAGGCGGCGCTCGGCGCGGGATCCGGATTGACGGCTGGCGTTCCGCCGCTGCCGTCGCTGCCCGAAGGCGGAATGCGCGGCGTCCAGTCCTTGGGCGGGCGCGGTGCGCGGCCGGCCATGATGTCGTCGAGCTGCTCGGTGTCGATGGTCTCCCATTCGAGCAGCGCCTTGGCCATGGCGTGCATCTTGTCGCTGTTCTCTTCGATCAGGCGGCGCGCAAGGGCGTACTGCTCGTCGATGATGCGGCGCACTTCGGAGTCGACCTTTTCCATGGTCTGCTCGCTCATGTTGGTGGTCTTGGTCACCGAACGGCCGAGGAAGACTTCACCCTCGTTCTCGGCGTAGACCATCGGGCCCAATGCATCGGACATGCCGTAGCGCGTCACCATGTCGCGCGCGATCGACGTGGCGCGCTCAAAGTCGTTGCTCGCGCCGGTGGTCATCTGGTGCATGAACACTTCCTCAGCGATGCGGCCACCGAAGAGCATGCTGATCTGGTTCAGCATGTACTCACGGTCGTAGCTGTAGCGGTCCTGCGACGGCAGGCTCATGGTCACGCCCAGGGCGCGGCCGCGCGGAATGATGGTGACCTTGTGCACCGGATCGCACTTGGGCAGCAGCTTGCCGATGAGCGCATGGCCCGACTCGTGGTAGGCCGTGTTGCGGCGCTCTTCCTCGGGCATGACCATGCTCTTGCGCTCGGGGCCCATGAAGATCTTGTCCTTGGCCTTTTCGAAGTCCTGCATCTCGACGACGCGCGCATTGCGGCGCGCGGCCATGAGCGCGGCTTCGTTGCAGAGGTTGGCCAGGTCGGCACCCGACATGCCGGGCGTACCGCGCGCAATGATGCTCGGGTTCACGTCCTGGCCGAGTGGCACCTTGCGCATGTGCACGCCGAGGATCTGCTCGCGGCCGCGGATGTCGGGCAGCGTGACGTACACCTGGCGGTCGAAGCGGCCCGGGCGCAGCAGTGCCGCGTCGAGGATGTCGGGGCGGTTGGTGGCCGCGACCACGATCACGCCGAGGTTGGTCTCGAAACCGTCCATCTCGACCAGCATCTGGTTCAGCGTCTGCTCGCGCTCGTCATTGCCGCCACCGAGACCGGCGCCGCGCTGGCGGCCCACCGCGTCGATTTCGTCGATGAAGATGATGCAGGGCGCGTTCTTCTTGGCGTTCTCGAACATGTCGCGCACGCGGGCCGCGCCGACGCCGACGAACATCTCGACGAAGTCGGAACCCGAGATCGAGAAGAACGGCACCTTGGCTTCGCCGGCGATCGACTTGGCCAGCAGGGTCTTGCCGGTGCCCGGGGGGCCGACCAGCAGCAGGCCGCGCGGAATGCGGCCGCCGAGCTTCTGGAAGCGCTGCGGGTCCTTGAGGAAGTCGACCACTTCGCGGACCTCTTCCTTGGCCTCGTCGCAGCCTGCGACGTCGGCGAAGGTGACCGTGTTGTTGTTCTCGTCCATCATGCGGGCCTTGCTCTTGCCGAAGCTGAACGCCCCGCCCTTGCCGCCGCCCTGCATCTGTCGCATGAAGTAGATCCAGACGCCGATCAAGAGCAGCATCGGGCCCCAGCTCACGAGCAGCGTCATGAGCAGCGAGCCTTCTTCGCGCGGCTTGACGTCGAACTTGACGTTGTGGTCGATCAGGTCGCCGACCAGGCCGCGGTCGAGCACCGTGGCGACGGTGCGGATCTTGCGGTCGTCGTTGGTGACGGCGACGATCTCGCCGCCGCCCGCGCCTTCAGGGATGACGGCGCTTTTGATCTGGTTGTTCCGGACCTGGTCCAGGAACTCCGAATAGCTCACCGTCCCCGAGCCGACCCCGCCGCGGGTGTCGAACTGCTTGAACACAGTGAACAACACCATGGCAATGACGAGCCAGACGGCAACTTTGGAAAACCACTGATTGTTCAAACGAAGCTCCAGTCAAAAGCGCGTGACAAGATAGTGAAAGAACGCGCTACGGATACGCAATTGCGCCCCATTTTAGGCTTTTCAAGCTGCGAAAAAGCGGCATTTCCCTAAAGCAGCCATAGCCCCGCAAGGGTTGACGGGCGGAAATTGCCCGCAGGGCCCCGCAAGCGGGCGTGCAGCCTCAAGGTATCAAAGCGTTTCCTGCCCCTTGAGACCCATGCCGACCAGAAAGGTTTCGGACGATTTGTCGCGCGAGGCCTTCGGCTTGAACGGCTTCACGGTCCGGAAATTCGCCTTGAACAGCTTCACGAGCTCGTCGTAGCCGCTGCCGTGGAACAGCTTGGCGACGAGCGCCCCCTCGGGCTTCAGGTGGTGCTGGGCGAAGTCGATGGCCAGCTCGATCAGGTGCGCCACGCGCGCCGCATCGGCTGAGTGGATCCCCGAAAGATTGGGCGCCATGTCCGAGACCACGAGGTCGGCCTTGCGGCCCGCCAGCACCGCCTGCACCTGCGCCAGCAGCTCGGCCTCTCGGAAATCGCCCTGCAGGAAGGTCACGCCCTCGATCGGCTCCATCGGGAGGATGTCGAGCGAGATGATGGTGCCGTTGAGCTCGCCCGCGGCGGCCCCCGCAGGCGACATGCGGCGGCGCAGGTACTGGCTCCAGGCGCCGGGTGTGGAGCCGAGGTCGACGACCAGCTGCCCCGGTTTCACGAGGCCGAGCGCTTCGTCGATCTCCTTGAGCTTGTAGGCCGCGCGCGCACGGTAGCCCTCCCGCGTGGCGAGTTTCACGTAGGGGTCGTTGATATGGTCGTGCAGCCACGCCTTGTTGACTTTTTTGCTTTTGGCTTTGGTGCTCATGAGTCCGATCGTGTACGCACCGATAATACGGGGATGCCCGCCATTCAACTTACCCCTGCCGAGCGCAAGGTGCACCGCGCCGAAGCTCACCACCTGGATCCGATCGTCATGGTCGGTGGAGACGGGCTCACCCCTGCCGTGAAGAAAGAGGCCGATGCGGCGCTCAAGGCGCACGGCCTCATCAAGATCCGCGTGTTCTCCGACGACCGCCTGGCGCGCGACGCGATGCTCCAGGAGCTGGCCGACGAGCTCGATGCCGCGCCGATCCAGCACATCGGCAAGCTGCTGGTGCTGTGGCGCCCGAAGCCCGAGAAGGAGCGCGTGGTCGACGAAGACCGCATGCCCGGCCCGCGTGACGTGAAGATCGTCAAGTACAGCAAGCGCGGCGGCCAGCGCCCCGAGATCAAGACCCTGCGGGTGCTCGGCAACCAGCGCCTCACGCCCGGCGGCACCATCAAGCGGGCCAAGGCGAAGCGTCCGTTGTCGGCCAAGAAGCGCAACCAGGCGGATTGAGCTTGGCGCCGGCGAAGGGCGCCGAGCGCCACATCCTCTGCATGAAGTGGGGCACGAAATACGGCCCCGAGTACGTCAACCGCCTCTACGCGATGGTGCGCCGCCACCTCAGCGGCGAATTCAAGTTCGTCTGCCTCACCGACGACGGCACCGGCGTGCGCCCTGAAGTCGCCTGCCTGCCGATCCCGCCGCTCAACCTGCAGCTGGCACCGGGCCAGCGCGACGGCGCCTGGAAGAAGCTCACGACCTTCGAGCGCGACCTGCACGGCCTGCGCGGCACCGCCCTCTTCCTCGACCTCGACGTGGTCATCGTGGGAAGCCTCGATGCCTTCTTCGAGCAGCCGGGCGAATTCCTGATCATCCATGACTACGCGCGCCCCTGGCGGCGGCAGCGCATCACGGGCAATTCGTCGGTCTACCGCTTCGAACTCGGCGCCCATGCCGACGTGCTGGCGCATTTCCGCGAGAACATGGACCAGGTCCAGGCCGAATACCGCAACGAGCAGACCTATTTGTCGGCCATGCTGCACAGGCAGGGCAAGCTGGGCTACTGGCCCACGGCCTGGTGCCCCAGCTTCAAGTACCACGGCATTCCGACCTGGCCGACCAACTACTGGGAAGAACCGTTCGTGCCCGAAGGTGCCCGCATCATGGTGTTCCACGGCGAATGCAATCCGCCGGATGCGCTGGCCGGCCGGCGGAACCGGGCGTTCCGCTACATCCGGCCCGCGACCTGGGTCGCGAAGTTCTGGAAAGAGTGAGCCGGCCGCCGCGGCTCAGGCCGCGGCCGGACGGGCGCTCATGCGCCACAGCAGCGCCCCGGCGCAGAGCCACTGCATGAGGTACATGCCGCTTCCCACGGCGTGCCAGAGCTTGAGGTTCTCGCGCGCCATGATGCGCGGCGCCACGGCGTACTGCTGCAGCAGCGCCAGCAGCAGCGCCGCAAGGATCAGGAAGATCGCGGCCATCGAGGCCGCATCGATGCCATCGTCCATCCGGGTGCGGAAATGCACGAGCAGCAGCAGCCCGCAGCCGATCGCGATCCAGCTCTGCGCCTCGAACAGCTGGCCCGCGAAGTTGCCGGCCACGGCCGGGTTGCCCAGCTTGGCAAAGAGCATCGGCACCACGAGAAAGCCGATGGTGGTGAGGCTGCCCCACCAGAAGGCGGCCAGCAGCAGGGCAAGACGCGCCTTCATGCGTGCGCTCAGAGGTAGCGCACCGCCACGATCTCGTAGCGCTTGAGCCCGCCGGGCGTCTGCACCTCGGCCGTGTCGCCCTCCTCCTTGCCGATCAGTGCGCGGGCGATCGGGCTCGACACATTGATCAGGCCCTGCTTCAGGTCGGCTTCGTCTTCGCCGACGATCTGGTAGGTGACGGCATCGCCGCTCTCTTCTTCCTCGAGCTCGACGGTGGAGCCGAACACGACCTTGCCGCCGGCATCGAGCTCGGTCGGGTCGATCACCTGCGCGGCCGACAGCTTGCCCTCGATCTCGAGGATGCGGCCCTCGATGAAGCCCTGGCGATCCTTGGCGGCTTCGTATTCGGCGTTTTCGCTGATGTCGCCCTGGGCGCGCGCCTCGGCGATGGCGCCGATGATGGCGGGCCGGTCTTGCGACTTGAGCTTGCGCAGCTCTTCGCGCAGCTTCTCCGCGCCGCGCTTGGTGATCGGGATGGTCGACATATCTGGTTCTCCATAAAGCGAAACCGCCGAACGCTGCCGTTCGGCGGTCGATGGGGGGCGCCGCTCAAACGAGAGGGCGTCCGGTCAGCCGGCTCAGGATGGCGAGCGGGCTCGAATCGGGATTGTATTGCTTTGAGGCGGGCAGATGAAGGGTCTGCTCGAGCATGTACTGCCCCGACATGACCGCGTGCGAGGTCTGGTCCGAGAAGCAGACCCAGACCGAGCCGGGCGGGAACTTCGCGGTTTCCTGCGGCGAATCCGCCTGGTAGGCCAGGTCCGACTTCATGCCGTCGTGCAGCTGCAGCATCAGGTGGTCGTACTCGCTGCGGAAGGTTTTGGTCACATGCAGCGCCTGCAGCAGCCTGGCCTGCCACCGGACATAGGGCTTCACGCGCGGCAGGAAGCGCCTGGCGATGTCCTCGAACGGCTCGCCGACGCGCCACACGCGGGGCGCGCCGTCGGGATTGACGTTGGTGAACACGCGCAGGATGCGCTCGCCGTAATTGGGCCGCGACGGGAAGGCATCCACATGCAGCCGGCGGTCGTCGGCGCGCCACGACTGCACACGCGTCTCGACCTGCGCGGGCCGGTAGCTCGTGGGTGCCAGGCGCAGCGCGGGCGCGTAATGCGGCAGCAGCCCATGGATGAGCTGCGTGGCCTGCGCGCG